>JBFHFI010000062.1:0-12085 GCA_041583675.1 Butyrivibrio sp.
CGCGGGATGGAGCAGTCTGGAAGCTCGTCGGGCTCATAACCCGAAGGTCATAGGTTCAAGTCCTGTCCCCGCTACTAAGTTAGTTAACATTGATAAACAATGCCCAAATAGCTCAGTCGGTAGAGCAGAGGACTGAAAATCCTCGTGTCACTGGTTCGATTCCGGTTTTGGGCACTTGATTATTCTGCATTCTTTATTGAATGCTTTTTTTATTGTTAAAAATAGTAAGGTATATGCATAGCATATACCTTTTTTTGTAAAATAGTTGCTTTTATAAGGGATGAGATGATAACATACAAAGTGTATAAAAACTATATTTAATAATATTAAAGGTGGTATGATATGAAATATGATGTGATTATTGTAGGGGCTGGACCAGCAGGAATATTTACAGCACTTGAATTATTAAGAAAACAAAGTGATATGAAAATTTGTATTATAGAAAAAGGTTGTGAAATTGAAAATAGAAGTTGCCCAAAAGAAAAAACCAAAAAATGTATTAATTGTAAGCCATGTAATATTACAACAGGTTTTTCGGGAGCAGGCGCATTCTCTGATGGTAAATTGTCATTAAGTTATGAAGTTGGTGGAGATTTACCAGATTTAATAGGAATAGATCTTGCCGAGGAATTGATTAAATATACAGATAATATTTATTTAGAATTTGGTGCAGATACAAAGATAGAGGGAATTGATCAAGGTGATAAAGTTAAAGAAATTAGAAAAAGAGCAATTCAAGCAGGCTTAAAACTTGTAGACTGTCCAATAAGACATTTAGGAACAGAAAAAGCACAAGAAATATATTATTCTATAGAGCAGGAATTAATTAACAAAGGTGTAGAAATTATATTTAATCATGAATGCAATGATTTATTGTTAGAAAATGGTAAATGTGTTGGTGTTGTTATAAATAAAACAAATAAGAATAGTGAAGAGCAAAAAATTAGTGGTGAAAATATTATAGTTGCAACAGGTAGAAGAGGTGCTGATTGGTTGGAAAAATTATGCTCAAAATATGATATTTCACACAAACCAGGCACAGTGGATATAGGTGTAAGAGTTGAAGTTAGAAATGAAATAATGGAAGATGTGAATAAGGTATTGTATGAATCAAAACTAATAGGTTATCCAAAACCATGGAAAAATAAGGTTAGAACATTTTGCCAAAATCCAGGTGGATTTGTAAGTCAAGAAAATTATGATAATGATTTGGCAGTTGTAAATGGTCATTCATATAAAGAAAAAAAATCAAAAAATACAAATTTAGCAATTTTGGTTTCTCATAATTTTACAGAGCCCTTTAATCAACCAATATCATATGCACAAAAAGTTGGTGAATTAACGAATATGTTGGGAGCAGGTCATATTTTGGTTCAAAGATATGGTGATATATTAGAAGGAAAAAGAACGTGGGCAAAAGAACTAGGACATGCAAATGTACAACCAACTTTAGGAGATGCAATTGCTGGAGATATTACAGCTGCAATGCCATATAGAGCAATGACAAATATTATTAATTTTATACAAGCAGTAGACCATGTTGTTCCAGGGTTTGCAGGGACAGAAACACTTTTATATTCACCAGAATTAAAATTTTATAGTAATAAAATTAAAATGAATAATAAATTAGAAACAAATATTGAAGGATTATATTGTTTGGGTGATTCTAGTGGTTGGACTCGAGGTCTTATGATGGCTTCATCCATGGGTGTATTAATGGGAAGATGCTTATTAGAAAAATAAAAAGAAGGTAAAATATGAGTGGATTATATGAAAAAATAATAGAATATAAAAATCAAGAATTCTATCCTTTTCATATGCCGGGGCATAAAAGGAATTTTTTGAAAACATTAGATCCATATGCTTGTGATATAACGGAAATAGATGGATTTGATGATTTACATAAACCAGAAAGTGTTATTTTAGATATAATGAATCAAACAAAAAAAGTATATCATTGTGATAATGCTATGCTTATGGTAAATGGAAGTACAGGAGGTATTTTAACAGCAATAAGTGCGGCTGTAAAACCAAAAGAAAAAATATTAATTGCAAGAAATTGTCATAAATCAGCATATAATGCGATATATTTAAGACAACTGGAAGCAGACTATATTTATCCACAAAAAAACAAAGAATTGGGGATAAACTTGGAAGTTTTACCAGAAGACGTGGATAAGGCTTTAAAAAGAGACCCGAAAATTAAGGCAATTTTTTTAACATCTCCGACATTTGAGGGCGTTGTGTCAGATATTAACGCAATTAGTAAAATTGCACATTCTTATAATATTCCATTAATTGTTGATGCAGCGCATGGTGCACATTTAGGATTTGGGAAATATTTCCCTCCAAATCCATTGGAAGAAGGAGCGGATGTTGTAATAATGAGCTTGCATAAAACATTACCATCATTAACACAAACTGCAGTTTTATGTACCAAAGGAAATAGAATTACATTAAGTGAAATTCATAAATATATAAATATTTATGAAAGCTCAAGTCCCTCCTATGTTTTAATGAGTTCAATTGATAATTGTATGCAGTTGATGGAAGAAAATGGACAAAAGCTAATAGAAGTATATAGTTGTAAAATTGATGAATTTCGACAAAAATGTAATTGTCTACAAAATTTATATTTATTTCAATCTGAGCAAAGCTATGATAAAGGTAAGATTGTTATTTGTACAGATAAGGCATCAATAAATGGTGTGGAATTAAAGAAAATATTATTGGAAAAATATAAATTAGAAATGGAAATGCAATCCAAAGAATATGTTATTGCAATGACTTCAATATGTGATACTGAACAAGGAATGAAAAGATTGTTTGAGGCTTTATTTGAAATAGATAAACAAGTGACAAAAGTAAAAAAACCTTTAATGATTGATATCTCTCATTCCGAAATATATTGTAGTTCATCAAAAGTAGAAGACTATAATTATACAAGTATAAAGCTTTCAGATGCAAAAGAAAGGGTTAGTGCGGAATATATGTATGTATATCCACCAGGAGTACCCCTTTTGGTGCCAGGAGAAATTATTAATGAAAAAATTATTAATTTAATTACTAACTATAAAACAATAGGTTTAAATGTATGTGGTCTTTCAGATGAAACATGTGAAAATATATACGTACTGGAAAAGGTATAATATGGCTAAAATATTTATTTTAATGGGAAAAAGTTCAACAGGAAAAGATACAATATATTCAAAGATTATAGAAAATAAAGAATTGAATTTAAAAAAAATCATACCGTATACAACACGACCAATGAGGGAAAACGAAGTAGAGGGAAAAGAATATTTTTTTGTTAATGAAGCGTTTGTTAGAAAAAGCGAAAAACAAAAGAAAATAATTGAATTAAGATCATATGATACAGTTTTTGGAAATTGGAAATATTTTACAATGAATGACAGTCAGATAGATATGCAAGGAAACGATAATTACATAATAATTGGAACACTTGAGACTTTTGAAAAGATTAAAGATTATTATGGAGAAAAGAAAGTTATACCGATATATATTGAAGTGGAAGATAAAATAAGAATACAAAGGGCTATATCAAGAGAAAACTTGGAATGCAATCCACAATATTCAGAATTATGTAGAAGATATTTAGCAGATGAAATAGATTTTTCAGAAGATAGATTAAATAAATTGAAAATTCATAAAAGATATCAAAATAAAGAATTAGATTTATGTATAAATGAAATCAGTAATGATATCAAATCTTGCATAAACTAGGAATGTATATATATATGTGATATAATATCATGGCAAAAGAATTTAAAGGAGGTAGTTTCATGGCAATAAAAGTTAATGATATTAATGGTGCAGCACCAATAGAAATAAAACAAAGTGCACAGGCTGCCGATAGCCCTTTTAAATTTATGTTGATTAGTAATATAGAAGAAAAAGATCTACAGGAAAAATTAAGTTCACTGATGGATCAGATTACAGAACAAAGTGAGAAAATAACCAAACATATGGATATTTGTGATATGAAAACATATCGAGGTTTGGTTAAAGACTTTATGAATGAAGTAGTAAATCGGTCACATCAATTTTCTAGAGAGAATTTTTTAGATCGAAGAGGTCGCCATAGAGTATATGGGATTGTAAAGTTGGTGGATAAAAATTTGGACGAATTGGCCCAAGAGTTAGTAAAAGAAGAAAAAGATAGTATTGGGATTCTAAATAAAGTTGGAGAAATTAAAGGCTTACTACTAGATATTATTGCTTAGTAGATTAGAATTTAATTATAGGAGGAAACATATGTCTATGTACAACAAGATTGTAGGACATGAAGATGTTATAGAGCAACTTAAAAAAGCAATACAATTAGGAAGAGTGAGTCATTCCTATATATTACAGGGTGAAGATGGCAGTGGCAAAAATATGATTGCTCAGGCCTTTGCAGAAGCATTGTTGTGTGAAAAAAATCTAGATGAAGGTTGTGGCATTTGCCATAGTTGTAAACAAATCAAATCACAGGAGAATCCGGATTTAATTCGTATTGGGCATGAAAAAACAACCAGTATAAGTGTAGATGATATTAGAACGCAATTAATACAAGATATACAAATAAAGCCTTATAGTGGGAAATATAAAATCTATATTATAGATGATGCAGAAAAAATGACGACTCAAGCACAAAATGCTATCTTAAAAACAATAGAAGAACCACCTTTATATAGTGTGATTATACTATTAACAAATAATTTACAAGTTTTTTTACCAACTATTTTATCACGTTGTAATATTATTAAATTAAAACCATTAGAAGATGGTATGATTGTGAAATATTTAATTCATAATTTTGAGATACTTGAAACAGAAGCAACAGTATATGCATCATTTTCACAAGGTCGTTTAGGAAAAGCAATTGAGTTTCTAAAATCAGAAGATTTTTCGAAAATGAAAGAAGAAGTTGTAAATATGGTAAAAAATATTTATGCGTACGATATTTCAGAAGTTTTAAATCAAGTGCATAAAATTGCAGAATTCAAAGAAAGTATCAATGAATATATAGATTTATTAGAAGTGTGGTTTAGAGATGTTTTACTATTTAAAGCAACAAAAGATCCAAATAATATTATATTCAAAGAGGAAATAAATATTATAAAAAAACAAGCGAGTAAAAGTTCCTATGAAGGAATCGAAATAATACTTCAGGCATTAACAACTACGAAATCAAGATTGAAAGCAAATGTGAATTTTGATCTTGCAATTGAGCTTATGTTACTTAATATTAAGGAGAATTAGAATGATAAAAGTAATTGGTGTTAGATTTAGACAAGCAGGAAAAGTGTACTTTTTTGATCCTTTGAATTTGATGATTGAAAAAGGACAGCATGTAATTGTTGAAACAGCAAGAGGCGTTGAATACGGAAATGTTGTTTTGGGAATACGAGAAGTAGAAGATGAAAAAGTTGTTTTGCCACTAAAGCCTGTAATTAGAATTGCAACACAGGAAGATGATGCAAAAGAAGAAGAAAATAGAAAAAAAGAAAAAGATGCATACCAAATTTGTTTGGAAAAAATAAAAAAACACAATCTAGAAATGAAACTTATAGATGCAGAATATACATTTGACAATAATAAATTATTATTTTATTTTACAGCAGATGGAAGAATTGATTTTCGAGAATTAGTAAAGGATCTGGCTTCTGTATTTAGAACACGTATCGAATTAAGACAAATTGGAGTAAGAGATGAGACAA
Source organism: Butyrivibrio sp. (assembly GCA_041583675.1). GTDB lineage: Bacteria > Bacillota > Clostridia > Lachnospirales > Lachnospiraceae > Eshraghiella. The sequence continues at coordinate 5,724 of JBFHFI010000062.1, forward strand.
AAATAAGAGGTGGATTAGGAATTTGTGGAAGAGTATTATGTTGTAATTCCTATTTATCAGAATTCGCTCCAGTTTCGATTAAAATGGCAAAAGAACAAAATCTTTCTTTGAATCCAGCTAAAATATCCGGTATTTGTGGAAGACTTATGTGTTGTTTAAAAAATGAAGAAGAGACCTATGAATATTTAAATAGTAAATTACCAGATGTTGGTGATCGAGTTTCAACCATTGATGGTTTAAATGGTGAAGTTATGAGTGTAAGTGTTTTAAGACAAATGGTAAAAGTAATTGTAACCATTAATAAAGATGAAAAAGACGTTAAAGATTATAAGATTGAAGAACTTACATTTAAACCAAAAAAGAGAAAGAAAAAGCTTTCTGATGATATTTCAGATAAAGAAGTGAAAGTTTTAGAAGAACTTGAGCGTAAGGAAGGAAAATCAAAGTTAGATGACAATTGATTTACAACCAAATGAAAGATTGGATGATTTACAAAGAAATGGGTATAAAATAATACAAAATTCAAAAATATTTTGTTTTGGAATGGATGCGGTTTTACTGTGTGCATTTAGTAAAATAAAAGAAAATGAAAATATTTTGGATTTGGGAACCGGAAATGGTGTGATTCCTATTTTATTAGCAGCAAGAACAAAAGGAAAACATTTTACAGGGTTAGAAATTCAAGAAATAAATGTAAATATGGCAAAGCGTAGTGTTGAATATAATCATATAAAAGATGTAGTTGACATTATACAAGGGGATATTAAAGAAGCTTCTGAAATTTTTGGAGGGGCTTCTTTTGATGTAGTGACATGTAATCCACCGTATATGAATCAAAATCATGGATTGCAAAATCCAGATAGTCATAAAGCAATTGCGAGGCATGAATTATTATGTACATTAGAGGATGTAATAAGAGAAGCAAGTATTGTTTTAAAACCAAAGGGACGGTTTTACATGGTTCATAGACCTCATAGACTTATAGAAATTATAGAAGTTATGAAAAAATACAATTTGGAACCAAAAAGAATGAGGTTTGTTCATCCGTTTATTGATAAAGAAGCGAATATGGTTTTAATTGAAGGTATAAAGGGAGCAAATTCGATGTTATCATTGGAGAAACCTGTGATTATATATGAAAAACAAGGAGTATATATGCAGGAAATAATGGATTTATATAATGAATAAGAAAGGGATAGTATGGTAGATATTAAAAAAGGTAAATTAATTTTATGTGCAACGCCAATTGGAAACCTAGAAGATATGCCTGTAAGAGGTATTAGATTGATGCAAGAAGCAGATATAGTGGCTGTTGAAGATACTAGAAATAGTGTTAAAATAATGAATCGATTTAATATTAAGACACCAATGACTAGCTATCATGAATTTAATAAAATTGAAAAAGCAAAATATTTAGTCGATAAAATGTTAGCAGGAAATAGGGTAGTATTAATTACAGATGCAGGAACCCCAGGCATATCGGATCCAGGAGAAGAATTAGTATGTATGTGTGTTGAGAATGGGATTGAAGTTTCATCTGTTCCAGGACCAGCGGCTTTTATAACAGCCCTTATTATTTCGGGTTTACCTACAAGAAGATTTGTTTTTGAGGCTTTTTTACCAACAGATAAAAAAGAAAGAAAGGCAGTACTAGAAGAATTAAAAGAAGATACAAGAACCATTATTCTTTATGAAGCGCCACATAGGTTAATAAAAACATTAAATGAATTACGAGTATTAATGGGTGGAAATAGAGAAGTTGCAGTATGTAAAGAATTAACCAAAAAATTTGAAACAGTATATCGAGGAACGTTAGAAAGTGCTCATATGTATTATTCAGAAAATGCCCCTAGAGGTGAATATGTACTTGTGATAAAAGGAATGGATCGTACATTTATTCAGCAAAGAGAAAAAGACAAATGGAATGAATTATCTATCGAAGAACATATGGAGTTTTATTTATCCAAAGGCATGGAGAAAAAAGTTGCGATGAAGCAAGTAGCAAAAGATAGGGGAGTATCTAAAAGAGATATTTATAATATGACATTAAATTAAGTTAAAAAAAAATAAAAATATTAATAAAAAATAAATTCCGCCAAAGATATTGACAGTTTAATACTTTGGCGTTAAATTATTTATACATTCGAAAGTTGCGATGTTCATCGCATTCTCTGTATCGATACAAATCGAATTTTCAAAAAATTACCCAACATAATTAAATAGTTATATAACTCAATTTACAAACTTATATGTGTAAGGAGGTGTAAAGGTGTTAAAAGATACCCCAAAATATATTTCACATCACATGATTGAAGAGTTGGTAAACACTTCAGGGAATGATATTGTGACGGGATATTATAGACACAAGAAGATCAAAGATTGTAAAGGTTATAAGCAAGCTTGTAAAAAAGCAGCATTAACTTTGTCCTATATTTCAGATGGTCAAATAAAAGAAAATGGAAAATGTATAGTTCATATTCGCTTTAGACCTTTGGCGTGGTTAATACCAATTATAATATTGATTTTATTTTTGGTACTAAGTAATATTCCAACAAAGGCAATTGTTAGGATACAAGATAATTATAAATTTATTATATTACCTGAAACGACAGAAGATCCTGTTTTGGAACAAACAGAATACAAAGATATGTATATACAGGTTCCAGGATATTCAAAATTATATTTGAATAAAAATGAAAACGATAATATCTTTTTCAATCCAGAAAAAAATAATTGCATTTTGATTTTTTATGTGTATTTACAGAACAATGAAATATTTTGTTCTGGACAATTAAATCCGGGAGAGGAGATATGTGGAAATTTTAATATTGATTTAGAAACGGGAGAATATAATGTAGATATTATCACATATGCATATTCACTAGATGGAGAAACAGAATTTAATTCAGTTAAGCAAGAGGTAATATTAAAGGTTGAGGAGGATTATTAGATGAAAAAAGGTATATTAATTTTGATATTAACATTTTTATTTATGGGAATGTTAACAGAAAAAGTATCGGCCCAGACGCTTTCAGAATCAGGGGAAAGTACATCGGTTCCTGTAGTTTATACAGTTGATAATACAGCATTTATAATAACGATACCAGCAGTTATAACGGCAGATTTTACAGAAACAACATTTGAAGTGGGAGCAGAATATGTAAATTTAAGACCTGATGAATATTTGGAAGTGAAAATTACTTCTGGGAGTGATCAAGATGGTGTTGTAACATTACAAAGACAAAATGTTCCAGAAGGTAAGGATATTGCAACATTAAAAACAACTTTATCAGTAGAAGGTTCTAATATAGGCGAAAATAATAATGTGGTTGGTTTTTTTCAAGATAGTAGTGATAGTCAAAAAAATTTAAAAGGAAAGGTTGCATTAAGTCCTTTGGAAATTAATGAAGAGACTGAATCTGGTGATTATCTTGCAATATTACAATTTACGGTAGAATTAGGAAAAGAATACAATGAATAAAGGTCGAATAATACTGGTATTAATACTGTTAATCCTTTTAATTCCAACAGAGGTAAAAGGGGATACTGTATGGACAGGAAATGGAGTATATTATGAGGACTACATAGGAGAATATTGGGGCGTTAAATCAGATGAAATAGAAAAGGTTTTAAGTACAGAAAAAACATATGCTTTGAATGATATTCAAAATTATTCGGCATATATATCTAACAGACCAAAGGATATTGGGAATTTAATGGAGGAAAGTTTTTATTGGTTTAATAAATCTAGATTGGCTTATGTTAAATTATTTGAGATTACACCGGGTCAAGAAATATCTTTTTTATTTTCAGAAAATTTTTATGTTTATTGTGCACAATATAATGAAAAAAATATTCTAATTGATGATGGTGTTTGGTTATCCACAGGGGAGAAATATAAAACAAGTAATGAATGTCAATGGATTATGATAGTACTGCGTCAATTTAATGGGGATTCATCAAATGAAAGCGGGATAGATTTAAATATAGAATTATCAGATGTTATTAATATGCAATATAAATATATTATTTTTCAACCTTTTACATATACATTGAATTTAAATGGAGGAAGTTATGAATCAGAAACAGAGGTGATAAAGATGAATAGATTGGGAGTTGAGGCAATTGAATTACCGGTTCCAGAAAAAGCAGGATATGAATTTGTTGGATGGAGAGCTTCAGATGGAATACTATATAAAGGAACATTGCCTACAGTATATAATAGTGCTTTATTTCAAAATACACAATTGGATGCACAATGGGTTGAAAAAGAGGCAACATATATGGTATTGAACCAAGAATATGTGGTTATGGAACAAAATATAGGAGAACAAATTCAATTAAGTGCAACTATATATCCAGAAGACACACTAGATAAAACACTTGAGTGGACATCGAGTAATACGGAAATTGCAACGGTTAATCAAGATGGAAAAATAACAGCACATCATACAGGAAAAGCAATAATAACAGCAACTACGTCCAATGGTATTAAAGCAGTGTGTACAGTTTATGTAATGGGTTTTGAGGTAACGCTTCCAAATTATTGTAATATAAATGACGTATATGAGATAAAGGTAGAAGTATATAATAACGGAGTACCAGAAATGGGAAATCAGAAAAATATATTAATTAGTACGGAGGAATCCATTGATATTGTAAGGGTTGGTGATGCTACAACGGATTATAAAGTGACAACAGAATGCTCTAATCAAAAAGATGGAGAGTTTGTTTCATTGAAAACAAAAGGTTATCTTTTAGATACAAAGACAACCCAGAGTATATTTTATAGAATTATTCCAAATGAAGAAATGGAAAAAGCGGGAGATTATCAAGGAAATGTAACATTTACAGTGAATGTACAATGATTAAATCAATATAAGTAAAAGTGAAATTAGTCCTTGTATAATAGCAAAACGGAAGACTACCTGGGTATCAGACCAACCCTTGGATTTACGCATATGGTCATGTATTGGAGTTCGTGTATTTGCTAAAAATTTTATTTTTAAAGTTCGTAATAAAAATAATTTGATGAGTCCAAGACCACCATCAATGATTAAAATAATTGCGGCAGGTAAATATAAAAGAGGACTACCCGATTTGAGAGCAATAATTGCAATAAAGAAACCAATGGCTCTAGAGCCAGCATCCCCCATCATAATCTTACTAGGAGAGGAGTTATACCATAAATAAATAAAAATAGTAATTGTAAATAGAATAATATAGTTATTTGTAAAGTCGGATACTTTATTTAAGTAAGTAATGCCATAAAAGGTTAAAAGTGTAAAAATAGATAATGTTCCAGAAAGACCGTCAACTCCATCTGAACAATTAGTGACGTTAATACTAACCCATATTAATATTATGGCTAAAATTACGAATAAGACAACGGGGATGGTTATTTGAGGGCTGCCATTGTATATTAGATTAATTGTTGTTCCATTATAGAATACAAAAGTTAGAGCACATATAATAGATACAACTAAATCGATAATTCCTTTTTTCCATTCGCCCCAGGGAGTAGTGGCGCGGTCATCGAAATAGCCGCTTAACATTTCAATAAGTACAAGGAGAATATATATTGTAAATTCAATGGATAAAGGGATAAAAAGTAAACTACATATTGCAAAAACAGTAATAAAAATCAAACCAGAACCACGAGGCTTTCCTTGAGAAATGGATCCATTAACAGCATAAGCACGCCCTTGATCGTGAGGTAAAAATTTCTTGAATACTTCGATAGAAACAAAAGAAGAAATCACGGTAAACAATACTCCAAAGAAAAATATATTGGAAAAAAAGTTGATGTCTAAAATTTGAAAAATCATATATTTATAAACCTTTCTTAAATGAATTATTTGATAATTTAACCTTAGAATTATAACATATCCATATAGCTATGTGCAAAGGGATATGGTATAATAATTTATAAATTAATGAGAAATATATAATGATTAGTAAGACCAAATAATTAGTGTGGGGAGACAAACATGACTAAAAATCAAGTGTTTATTACAGAGGGAGATCAATATTTATTTGGAAAAGGTACACATTATGAAATATATGAAAAAATGGGTGCGCATGTTGCAATAAAAGAGGGTGTAACAGGAATATATTTTTCGGTATGGGCCCCAAATGCAAAGCAAGTATTTGTAGTCGGAGATTTTAATGATTGGAATGAAGAAGGCTATGAAATGAATAGACTTGCAGAATCAGGAATCTATGATATTTTTTCTGCGGAAGCAAAAATAGAAGATAAATATAAATTTTTAATAATAACACAGGATGGAAAAAGACTTTATAAAGCGGACCCATATGCGAATTATGCAGAATTAAGACCAGCAACGGCATCGGTAATTACC
>JBFHFI010000063.1:0-12021 GCA_041583675.1 Butyrivibrio sp.
AACTAGTATCCGGTAAAATATTTGTCTGCCCCGCAAAATCCAGAGGTTTTACAGTACTATGAGAATCTCCTATATATTGATCACTTAATAAAATAACAGGTATCTGGTATTTTTCAGCCATTTGAAATGCTCTAAAAGTTTGATAAATTGCATCTTCATGACTTCTTAATGCAATTACCATCCTTGGAAATTCTCCCTGTGAAGCTGACACAACAAATTTCAAGTCACTTTGTTCTGTTCTCGTTGGTAATCCAGTTGCAGGACCTGGCCTCATAACATCAATAACCACCAACGGAATCTCTGCAATTCCTGATAATCCCAAAGCTTCCACTTTCAAGCAAAATCCTCCACCACTAGTACCCGTCATAGCTCTAGCTCCTGCATAGGATGCTCCAATTGCCATATTAACTCCAGCAATCTCATCTTCTGCCTGCTCAACAACCAAATCGGCCTTTACTCCAACTGAAGCCAAATATTCCATAACCGATGTTGATGGAGACATTGGATACGCAGAATAAAAATTCACTCCTGCTGCCAATGCACCCAAACCAACTGCTTCATTTCCAGATAAAATTAACCAATCTCCGTGATTTCCTTTTTCAGTTTGAAAACGTATGTCTACACTTTCATATCCTTTTTGAATTGCCTGATAGTTCATTTCTACCAATGCAGGTTTTAATACTTTTTCTAAAACTTCTTTTACATAAGTAATTTCCACATCAAAGAATTTTAAAAGAGCACCTATGGCAATACTTCCCGCTACTCTTGGATTGCCAAGCTCGGATGCCATGGTGCTCAATGGTATTTTAAAAACCTCTACATCAGTCTGATATTTTGAATCGCAGACTAATATCCCCTTCTTATTTAATTCTTCTTTGTGAATATCCACAGATTCCTCATTTAACGCAACAATTACATCATATACCCCACTATGAGAATATACTTCTTCTGTTCCAAAACGAATACTGGCAAAGTTATGCCCGCCACGAACTCTTGACATAACATCTCTTACGCTATGGACAAAAAATCCTGACCGTTTGAGTATTTTCTCAAAGATTTCTGCTGCAGTCTCGACACCCTGACCAGCTGCTCCACCTATCATTACATTGTTCATATTTAAACCTCCTTAATTATTAATATATGTAAAGTTCATTATCTTTTTAAAAGAATTACTTTATACTTTGCATTATACTACTATTCTAATATGATTACAATTGTATTTTACGCAATTCCATTTTGCAAATTATATTTTGCAAAAAAATTTGTTAAAAAATAACTTTTCCCCTTTGCTTCTATTATACCTTTTTATTTTTAAATAATACACCTTTTTATTATGAGCATATGCAAATATTCTTGTATTCAACACTTTTAGATGTTAAAATATAAAGAAAAAAGGAGGTTGATTTATGCAAAAATATGTATGCCAAATATGCGGTTTTATCTATGATGAAAAGTCCGGGTACCCTGAAGACAATATCGCTCCCAACACCTTATGGAAAGATATTCCATCCCAATGGGTCTGTCCCTTATGCGGAGCTACAAAAGAAGCTTTTAAAGAAAAAAAAGACCCCGTTTCCCCTTCTAATACAAGACCTATCACTGAAACGACGGCATCTTCCCCTAGAACCTTATCTGCTGAAGAACTTCGTATCTTGTTTCTCAATCTATCAAAAGGTTGTGAAAAGCAATACTTAAGTAAAGAATCCGAACTATTTTTACAACTTGCTAACTTCTACCTTACAAAAACACCACCCATTTCTAATCCAACGCTTTCAGATTTCACTTTTTTTGTAAAAAAAGATCTTGACTCTTATGAAAATGCAAATCAAATTGTAGGCTCTTTTCAGGATCGCGGTGGTTTACGATCCCTAGTATGGAGTGAAAAAGTAACAAAAATTATTTTTTCTCTTTTAAATAGATATCAAAAACAACAAGAAGCTTTATTAGAAAATAAAAATGTCTTTGTATGTGAAATATGTGGTTTCATCTATGTCGGAGATGTTGCACCCGCTATATGTCCAGTATGCAAAGTTCCTAATTCAAAAATAAAGAAGGTAAAAAGGGGGTAATATCATGCATGCAGTAAGAAATATAACATTATGTACAAAAGATTGTCTTTGTCTCTATGTCTGTCCTACTGGAGCCACAGATACAGAAACTGGTCAAATAGATGCTACCACTTGTATCAGTGGATGTCGTGCCTGTGTGGATGCTTGTCCATCCCACGCTATTTCATTGGTTCCAGATGAATATCCACCACAACAAGAAAAGACATCAGCTGCTAAAAAAGTGTTATTTGATTTGGCTGATAGTAAAATCGAACAAGAAAATATAGCAAAAGGGATTGCCAACACCACGGATGACCCTGCACTAAAACATTTAGCCAATGCATTAGCAGAATCCAATCAATTAATTGCAGAAGACCTTCTCAGAGAAGCTGGTTATATGCTTCCACAAAGTTCTAATGTTATTGATCTTTTGAATTCATTACTTCAACAACCTCATGATTCTGATTTTCCAGAATCTATTGTAAAAGAATTATTAACATTATTAAAACCAACCAAATAAATCTTATCTGTTTTGTAATTCATAGTTGACAGATAGAATATGTATACTATACTGAAAAGAGACATGCTATGCAAAGCAGGTCTCTTTTTATAAAATAAATATATTACAAGGAGAATACTATGGATAATAATAGACTTAATATTTTATGGACAAATGCAGATCCTGTTACAGCAGAAATGATGGTTTTTATGTATGCTGGAGCCGCCCTTCGAAACAAGTGGTTTGAAAGTGTAAAGATTATTGTATGGGGTGCAACTGCAAAATTAGTTGCAGAAAATAAAGACATCTGTGACCAACTATTAGAACTAAAATCCAATGGCGTTGAAGTTGGATTCTGCATTGCTTGTGCCACAAAATTAGGTGTGGTTGAACAAATTCAAGCCCTTGGATTTGAAGTAATTCCTATGGGTCCACCTTTAACTGAGATTCTAAAACAAGATGGTAACCTATTAACAATATAAATATTAGAATAGAAAGGAAGAGCCTTATGGTATTAGGAATTTCCGGGAGTCCAAGACCCCATTCCATTACTTCCCACGCAGTAAAAGAAATCCTTAGTGACATCCAAGAAGACACTTCTTATATATCACTAGCAGGTAAACAGATAGGAGGTTGTATTAGTTGCCTCGGTTGTACCAAAGATAACGTATGTGTTGTACAAGATGATTTTCAACCCATTGCAAAAGCTATGGTTGAAGCCGATGCCCTTGTCCTTGGCATCCCCAATTATTATGACCTTCCCAATGCTTTAACACATGCTTTGTTAGAACGATGTTTTTGTTTTCGTCATCAAGGCGCTTTTTTATTAAAAGATAAACCCATTGTAATTCTTTCTACAGGGTATTCGAAACAAGAATCATCAAGTCAGGTTTTAGCGATTGCCGAACATTTTGCACAATCAAATCATATGAATGTAATCTCAAAATTTCTTGTAAATGCTTTTTCTCAATGTTATACCTGTGATTATGGACTAACCTGTTCCGATGGTAATATTGTAAAAAATCATGGTTTTGTAGATATAATAACTCCTGATATGCTTCCACCTACTTTTCAAAAACAAGAAGACTCTATTTTAAAATGCCATAATGCCGCTACTCTTATAAATTCATTATTATAAATCTTCTTTTATTTTTAAATTTTATTCTTGACTAACCTATATTCTTTCGTTACAATGCTTAAGCAGTTACTTAACTAACTACCAAGGGGGAAAGCAAAATGAACACAACACAAGAACTTGAAAAAAAACCAATTGGACGATTATTATTTCAATACTCTATGCCATCTGTTATTGCTATGCTTGTAAATTCAATTTACAACATTGTAGATCGAATTTTTATTAGTCATTATGTAGGAGAATATGCCTTCGCTGGCTTAACAATTGCTTTTCCTTTGATGCTAATCACCTTTGCAATTACCAATTTAGTAGGTATTGGTGGCGCATCTCTTTTTTCTATTGCATTAGGGCAACAAGATTACAAAAAATCCTCACATATATTCACTTTAACTATGATTTTAGCAGGAATAATTACAAGCCTCACTGTAATTGCAGGATTATTATTTTCAAAACCATTACTAGTCCTTTCAGGAGGATCAAATCCTGCTATTTTAACCTATGCCGTTTCTTATTTTCGCATTATATTATTTGGCTTTGTATTCCAAATGTATTCATTTGTACTAACAGGTTTTATTCGCGGTGAAAATCATCCCAAATTATCCATGGTCACTGTTTTAACCAGCGCTATTACAAATATTATTTTGGATTATATTTTTATTGCACTTTTAGATATGGGTGTCAAAGGAGCTGCTCTTGCAACTGTTATTGGACAAGCTTCCGGTTTTGGTATTTTATTGATATTTTATCTTCGTAAAAAATCAATTGTAAAAATTACAAAAGCTTGTTTTAAAATTAATTTTTCATTAATATTGAGAATTATTACCATAGGTTTCTCTTCTTTTGTCTCCGTAATTGGTGTGAGTTTTTCTGTAATTATACTAAATAATGTATTGCAAACTTATGGTGGAGATTCTGCGATTGCATCCATGGGTGCAATCAATAGCCTATTCACCTTCTTTATTATGCCTACTGATGGAATTGTACAAGCAATGCAACCCATTGTTGGATATAACTATGGAGCAAGCCTTTATCATAGAGTACTAAAAACCTTAAAGCTTAGTTTGATTACAATCTTTGTATTTTCCACTACCGTATTTCTATTCTATGAGATTTTCCCAGGCTTTTTTATGGGACTGTTTTTAGATTCGAATTCTGATACGATGGATATGGCTATCCCAGCTTTGCGCTTGTTTATTATATCCATGCCTTTTCTAGGTATCTATCTAGCAAGTGTTGGATACTTTCAAGCCATTGGCAAAGGAATTATTGCCTTTATACTTGGACTACTTCGTCCCGTTGTATTCTTGATTCCTATTGTATTAATTTTCCCTGCCAAATGGGGATTAACAGGTGCTTGGTTAACACAACCTACAACAGACATTCTCGCTGTCATCTGTTGTGCAGTAGCCTTATCTATAAGTTATTCACATTTAAAATCAAAACATAGCTTATAAAAAATAGATAGATTAGGAGTGGATTATGATACCAGATACCAGAAAAAGAATTCTTTTACATGCTGCAAAATTATTTGCACAAAATGGATATGAAGGGGTTAGAACCAAAGAAATTGCAAAAGCCTCTGAGATTAGTGAAGTTACCCTATTTAAATATTTTCCTAAAAAAGAGATTCTCTACCATACTTTACTAGATGAATTTTTTCAAACTGTGGAACTATCTTCCTTGGTTGATGATTTAGATTATTCTAATTTATTTGAAGATTTATTAAAAATTGCCAATGTCATTGCTAAAAACTCCATTGCCAATATTGATATTATCTTAATGCGCCAAAAAGAAAAAACAGATTTCTTAAGCGATAAAAAGTTTGATATTTCAAAAGACCCTAGTTATCTTAAACTACTTACAGTCCTAGAATCTTATGCAGAAAATAATATGATATCTGCAGATCCAACAATTGCCGCAAATCTTTTTATTACCTCAATCATTGGATCTTTTCACCTTCTATCTGGAAATCATTTTAATGAATCTGACTATTTAAACTATATAGAAAATTTCGTCAAAATATTTAGCAAGGGGATACAATAAAGTATCCCCTTGCTTTTTATATCGCTTTAATTTGTGAATCTTTTTTTGAATTGTCTTATTTCTGTTTCTGTTAGTCCACAATCCTTTAGATAATTTTTTGTTGTTTTATATTTATCTTTTATATAGGCCATCGTTGTTTCCATTTCTTCAATCTTTGAAGCAAAAATATATGCCGGAAATGGTTGTTCTTTCTGGTTCCATTTGGCTTTTTGTAAATGAATCATTGGAATAATTCTTGACTCGCTAATGGAATAATCTTGTAAAATCACTTCTTCTATAACTCCCACCAAACTAAGAATTAACATTGCTACAACTCCCGTTCTATCTTTTCCTGCCGTACAATTAAATACACATCCCCCTTGATGATTCAACATAAATTGTATAATATCTTTAAATCTATCTTTATAATTATCTAACATATCACAATATAATTGTGATAAGCTTTCCGGAAAATCTTCCAAATCACTAGAGTGTATATTATCAAAAAGACTAATATTAATATACTTAATTCCCACAACCCCTTGTAACTTAGACGGTGATTTTAAAACTTCATAAGAAGACCTTAAATCTATTTGTAATGTAATTCCTAATTCTTTTAACACAGCTATATCTTGGTACGATAGATTACTTAATGAATCTGCTCTATAAAACATATTTCTACGTGTCATTTCTCCTTGAAATGTTGGATATCCCCCTATATCTCGTACATTAAATGCTCCCTCTAGAGAAATCTCTTGATCTTCTATAATGCTTTTCACTACTTACTCCAATCTATAACTTTCACTATTTTATTAATTATTTTAGAAAATCAAAAGCTTTTCCCATAAGCCCAGACATATTTACACCCAATACTTTAGCAAATGTTGGGCATTCATCTAATACAGATGCTCCTTGAATTACTTTATTTTCCTGAATATCCGGTCCAAATGCTATCAATGTAGGTTTTGGACCTTTAGAAGGATGATAACCATGATTAGATGGATACACTTTATAATCCGAACTCTCTGAAGAAAGCGTCATTGGTCCTTCAAACATATTCTCAAAACAAATTCCACTGATTGCTTCTACTACAAAACTAAAACCTCCTGATAGATGCTCTTGCTCTTCTACTTCTTGTTTTGTATAGATTTTTTCAATATACTCAGGATATTCCTGTTGCATTTGATGCAATACCTTTTGTACTTTTTCAACTAATTCCTTGTTTTCAGGGTCTTTTAAAATAATCTGTGTGGAAAATCCAGCAGAAAAACTATATGCATCATAATCAAGAACTTCTCCTTGTTCATCTAACTGTATCAAACCACTTTGTCGCAAATATACATTGATATGAAAAGATTCTTTGATATTCATCTGTCCATGATCCCCCATAATAAAGAAATTTGTATTTTCATAGGTTCCCGCTTCTTTGTATGCATCTAAAAGTTGTCCTAACATTGTATCAATTCTTTCCAATGCTTCTCTTATCTTTACTGGATGATTATTTCCATTTTTATGTCTTGTATAATCCAACCATATAATATGTTCCAAAAGCAAATCAGGTTTCTGTGTTTTAATTAAATCTACTGCAATTGGAACTGTAAATGCATCAATGTCTGAAGATTGGTGAAATGGAAATGGTTGAATATATTTTTCAAAATATTGATCCATTATATTCTTGGTACAAGACATATCAAATGTTTCGAATACTGTGCTTTTTGTTTTGGACCATAACTCTGCAAGATTATAATCTGGTACTTGTCCTCCCATACTAGGCCATGAAATACAAGCAGTTACAAGCCCTTTTTTCTTAGCTGCATCTACAATAGTAGGCACTTTAATATATTCACTTTTCCAAAACCAATTTTTTCCTACCATATTCCAATCCACATTTTTAGTAGGAACAAAAGGTCTCATATTATGAAAGACTTTATGTTTATCTGGCGTAACACCTGTAATAATACTAACATGATTTACATTAGTTAATGTTGGGTATACTTCTCTAACATCTTTTACTATAGAAGCTTTTTTTAAGATTTTGGAAAAATTAGGTAATGTAGATAGCATTGGTAGATCTTGTGTTTGCAATGCATCAATTGATAAAATCATCATTTTTTTATTCATTTTCTATACACCTGCCTTTTTTGTAACTACATTTACTGATTCAATATTTCATTCACTTTTATTTCTAACTCACTTAATGTAGTATCTATATCTGCATCATTTACTAAAATCTCATCCAATGCACTTGTAATAACTGCATCTGCTTCAAAAGCACTGGGTGTACGTCCACCTGCTATTGCTAATTGATCAACTGCTGTTTTAAATTCAGGTACTTCTTCATATAAATCTAGTAATCTAGAATCACTTGATGCGCTGATTCTTGTTGGAATATAACCTGTAGTAATACTTGCAGTAACTGTTTGATCCTTAGCCGTCATCCATTTAATAAATTGCCATGCTGCTTCTTTTTGATTTTCTGTTAAATTGGAAATCATCATTAAGTTAGCACCACCTGTATTTACTGCTTCTACAGTTCCTGAAGGAATATAAGCCGTAGTTACATCAAATCCATTTGCTTCTCCCAATGCCATAAATGTAGTTAAACCACCTGTTGAATAGAACCACATAGCACTGTTTTGACTTGTAATATCTGCCATTAAATTATCTGCTTGACTACTTGCAATTACTTTAACACTTCCGTTATCTCTCATCTCAATAATACTCTCAAGAATTGCTTTTGATTCTTCTGAATTAATATTTGTAGCCGTTGTATCTTCATTATATATACTTGATCCCTGTCCTAACATAAATGCCTGAAACACCCAAGGATAAGCAAAAATTGTCATACCATATTTTCCTGTTTTTTCTTTAATTTGTTCAGCATATTCTGCTAATTCCTCCCAATCACTTGGTCCTGATGGATCAAGACCAGCCTCTTCAATCAAGGTTGTATTCAGATATAGAATTGGAGTACTTCTTAGATAAGGTAAAGAATATATATTATCATTAAAGGTAGAATCTGTTAAAAAGGCAGCTTGAAAATCATCCATTTGAACTTCTTCTTCATCTCTTTCAATATAAGGATCCAGACTTTCAATAACACCACTTTCCACATATGGTTCAATCATACTTGTATCCATAACGGTAACAGCTGGTGCAGTTCCTGCAACATAGGATGCCTTTAATTTCTGTGACATTGTTGCATAATCCCCTTGATACTCTGCATTTACAACAATTCCCAGTTCTTTTCCCACTGTTTCGTTGAATTCTTCGGTTAAAGCAATATTGTTTTCTTGAATTTTATCTGTATAACAATACCAAAATGTAATTGTCTCATTCAACGGCTCCATTGCTTCTGTTGTCTGTTCTGCAGAAATTGAATCTGTCTCTTGTGCCTCAGTTGTTGCCTGTGTAGTCTCTGTTGTTGCTGTTGCAGATGAACATCCTGTAAATGCTAACATCATAGCAATTGTAAATAATGCAGTTATTTTTTTTCTCATTTTTAAATTCCCTTCTGTTTGTTTGATTTTTATTTCATATAATTATTATTTTTCTCCTGTATATGTAAAGGCCTTTATTACTTGCTTTTGCGCAATGATAAATGCAATTGCAATTGGTAAAATCATAATCACATTGCCAGCCATTACAATATGATAGGTTATTCCACTGTCTATGATTTGTAAGGATACAATTCCTAGCGGTAAAGTACGTACTTTATCTGTAGTGGTTATTACTAACGGCCAAAAATAGTCGTTCCACGAAGTTATGAATATGAACAAAGCCATCGTTACTACGGTTGGTCTAGCGATTGGCAACATAATTCTACGTATTATCTGTAATTCTGTTGCTTTATCCATACGAGCTGCTTCAATCAACTCTTCTGGTATCTGTATAAAACTTTGACGTAACATGAAAATTCCAAAAGCGCTACTTGCAAAAGGTAAAATCAAAGACCAATAGCTATTTATCAATCCCCATTTACTAAACAATAGAAAAATAGGAAGAAAAATCAACTGACCAGGTATCATCATGGTCGACATGGTCAAACCAAAAAAGAAATTTTTCCCTTTGAATTCATATCTGGCAAATGCATATGCAGCTGGTATTACGGTTACTAATTGACATGCCAAAATTCCCGTAGTTACAATAAAACTATTTTTGATATATCTTAAAAATGGGATAGATGAAACAGCTGTTTTAAAATTCTCCCACTGTGGATTTTTTACAAAAAATGTAGGTGGAAATAATAAAACTTCTCCCATGGATTTTATTGAAGTAACAAGCATCCAATAAAATGGAACGAAAAATATTACAATAAGAAGTAAATAAATCAGACCTTTTAAAATTATTTGAATTGTTTTTTTCATTATTCAGAATTCTCCTATCTATAGTGTATTTTTTTACTTAATCCTTTGAAATAGAACAAGGTTAAAATTCCAATTAAGATCATCAAAACCACACCAATTGCTGAACTATATCCAATTTTGTAATATTCAAATCCATATTTGTAAATGTAATACACCAAGGTACTTGTAGAGTTTGAAGGTCCACCTTTTGTCATAATACTAATGGTCTCAAAAACTTTTAAAGAAGCAATAATATTCACCAATGCAAGAAAAAATAATGTAGGTGATAACATCGGTAATGTTATTTTAAAAAACACCGTTGTTTTTTTTGCTTTATCCAAATTTGCTGCCTCATATAGATAAGCAGGAATATTTTGCATTCCTGCAATTAATATAATGGTGTTATAACCTATGCTTTTCCATATGGCGACTATAATCAAGGACCACATAGCCATTTTAGGGTCTTCCAGCCATTTTACTGGATCAATATGGATTAATCCTAGTAAATAGTTAAACAATCCATAGGAAGAATCCATCATCCACATCCATATAAATGAAATGGATACAAAAGATATAATATATGGTAGAAAAATAACACTTTGAAGTATTTTATGAATGCCTGTACTCGTTTTTAAAAACAAAGCTAATAATATTGAAAAAACAAGGGTAATTCCTACTGTAAAAAACATATATTGAAAGGTATTACGAATCACTTGAAAAAAATCCTCATCTTTTATTAATTTGGTATAATTCTGAATTCCTATATACATTTTATCCCCCATCATATCCCAATCAAAAAAACTAAGATATATCATATAAATAATTGGAAAAATAAAAAATATAGCAAATATAGCAATGGATGGAGCAATAAATATATATGGTCTTGCTTTACTCTCAATATATTTTAATGAATTCTTATTTATTGTTTTTATACTCATGTTGTCCCACTTTCGTTGATTTCTATAAACGTGTTTGATCTTTTTGAAAATAATGTAACTTTTCATTTGGTATAAACAAAGTAACCCTTCCATATTCCACTAATTGAGAACCATACTGCTTAACATATATATTTCCTACTTCCGTTGAAACTTTATATAACTCTTCCGAGCCTAATATCTCTCTGGTTATAATCTCTCCTTTGAAATATAAACCTTTGCCATCTACGGATGAATTTTCATCCAATATTTTCCCATTTTCAGGACGGAATCCTATATAAAAAGCAGTTTCTGGTATTGAAAAATTCATGTTTATAATCTGTGTTTTTTTCAACATATTCATTGCTGGAGATCCAATAAATTGTGCAGTAAAAACATTTTCCGGAAAATGATAGATATCACTTGGTTTGGCTTGTTGTCTAATTTCACCTTTTTCCAATAAAATAATTTCCGTCGCCATAGACATGGCTTCACTTTGGTCATGTGTTACAAAAATAAATGTAGTTTTTAATTTTCGATGTAATTCTATTAAATCCATGCGAATCTGACTTCTTAGTTTGGCATCCAAGTTGGAAAGGGGCTCATCCATTAAAAACACTTCAGGTTTTTTTACAATTGCACGAGCTAAAGCGACACGTTGTCGTTGTCCTCCAGAAAGTGTATTTGGTTTTCTGAATAAATATTCACTTAAACCAACTATTTCTGATATTTCTGCAATTCTATCTTGTCTTTCCTTTTTGGGTATTTTCATATTTTTCAGCCCAAATTCCATATTCTCTCTTACTGTCATGGTTGGGTAGAGTGCATAATTTTGAAATACCATTGCAATATTTCTATCTCCTGGAGCAATTCCTTTCATATTCTTTCCATCTATCTCTATATCACCCTGTGTTACTGTCTCTAGTCCTGCAATCATTCTAAGTATGGTTGATTTTCCACAACCAGAAGGTCCTAAAAGAACTGTAAAACTGCCTTTTTCAATTTTAAGGTCTAGATTATCAATTACAAATTGATTCGTTTGATATGCCTTTGAAAC
>JBFHFI010000064.1:0-11974 GCA_041583675.1 Butyrivibrio sp.
ACTGCTTTTTTACTTCCATATGATTTCGAATAATCAATAATTTGTAACATATCAATTTCACTCCCTTTTTGTTTGTGTCTTTGCCTTTAAATTCATTTCATACTATTATTATCACTTGCAACTATTAATTCACTGTAATCTTTCCCAAAACTATATTATCCCACACATCTTCATTTAATTGAATTTCATGATCTCCTAAAATCATTTGATTAAAATAATCCCCACCATATACAACTTGATTAGACGGTTCAAATATTGTGCTTTCCCAATCATAATTTTCTATAATATATAATGCATATGATGTGGCCAAAGCCTCTCTTATTCTCATTGTTTGTATTTGTTCCAAGGTTAATCCTGTTGCCTCTTTCTGTTTTTCAGTCATATTATTATAGATATCAATTCCTTCACTTTTTGCTATAATCATTTGATTCTCAGATAAGGTATAATCATTTTCCATTGCAGCTATTTCATATAAATAATCCGTTAAACAGGTCTCATATACCTGTTGTTTTGCCATACTATATACAAATGCACTATCTAGACCTGCACTAAAATGTGTATTCCAATAATCTGCCGGATCATCTTCATTATAAATCAATGCTTGTTGATTTACATACCCTTCTATATCCATAATATAATATGCAACTTCTTGTAAATTAATTTCAATTGTATGATCTATTGTTATTACGGTCTCGTCCAAATGCTCATAGATAAAATAATCACTTGGCCTATTATTCTTCCAATACATATAAAGACCCAATATAATCAATCCTAATAATACAACAGTTAATGTAATTTTATATTTTTTTAATATCGGTGTTGGTTTCATCTTTTTCTTCTTTCTGTTTTCCATCATTTACATTTGAATTTTATAATCCATGCTTCCTGACCTAAAACCTTCTAAATCCAATGTTACATATTGTAATCCCATATCTTTTACTAAATGAATAATCTCTTTTTGATGTTCTATTATTAATGGAAAATCTTTTGGATCTATTTCTATTCTTGCTATTTCTTTATGAATCCTAAGTCTCACATTATATCCACCAAGACTTCTTATATATTCTTCAAATTTATCTAATTTCTCCATCATGGAATAATCTAATTTTGTATTATATGGAAATCTTGTAGCCATACATGGTAGGGACGGCTTGCTATAAACTGTTAATCCATATTCTTCTGCCATAGCTCTTATATTTACTTTATTCATATTTGATGCTACCAGTGGACTTTTAATCCCCAATTCTTTTACTGCTTGAAAACCTGGTCGATATTGATTCATATCATCTGCATTACTTCCTTCATAAATTATGGAAATATTCATGTTTTCCGCTTGCCTTTTTAAGGTCGTAAATAAATGCTTTTTACAACGATAGCATCTATCCACGGGATTATTTTCTATCTTAGCTTCTGACAATTCATCCACATACAATATTAAATGCTCTGCTCCCATTTCCTGTGCTAAATCCTGTGTTTGTTTAATTTCATTCATAGGATGAAGTTGTGTATGAAAGGTTATTGCATAAACTTTATTTCCCGTTATTTTTGCCTGTTCACAACATAATTTTAAAATAAGGCTACTATCCACACCACCAGAAAAAGCGACTATAACATCTTGATCTCTATTTTTTTTTAATTCTTCCATTAAATTTTCTTTACAAGTCATTAGAATACCCTTCTTGTATAATTTTATACACTTGTTGAAAAGACATATTATTTTGATTACATAATTTAATTACACTTTCATATTCAGGATAACATCTAACTTTGTCATTCCATTTGCATATTTTAACCATGGCGTCTCCTAATATTGTACTAATCTGTACAATATCTCTCTCCAATACCGTTCTCTGCATTTTGGTATTTCTAATTCCAATTGTAGTTGTATGTGAAAAAATAATCTGTTCCATGGTTTCAATTTTATTTTTTTCACACAAAACAACCAACTCATATGCCGGGCGATTTTTTTTCATAAATATAGGAATAAAGTGAACTTCTTTTGCTCCGTTTTCATATAATTTTCCAATTACATATCCCAAAGCTTCTCCACTGCAATCATCAATATCTGTTTCTAATTTATAAATATATAGCTCTGATTCTGATTCCTCAATTAACATTGCCCTTAAAATACTTGGTCTTTCATATTTTCTTTTTCCTGCTCCCATACCTGATTTTAGTATCTGATATCGGTCTGGAAGAACAGTCTTGGTTCTAATTGCCGCCACAATTGCTGCACCCGTTGGGGTTACAAACTCCCCTTCAATTTGTGTTCTATGAAGATGAATTCCATACTGTTCTACTATATTCAAGACTGCTGGAACCGGTACTGGTAGATTCCCATGTTGCGCTCGCACAAATCCCATGCCTTCATACAGTTCGGAAATAATTACTTCTTGAATTTGCAAATCATCAAAACATATTGCAAATGCCACAATATCCACAATAGAATCTACCGCTCCAACTTCATGAAAATGTACTTGGTCCCTGGGTATTCCATGTGCCTTTGCTTCTGCATCTGCTAAAATTTCAAAAATCTTAATAGAGAGCGCTTTGGCATCTTGTGTAATTTGTGTTTTTTGAATCAATTGCACAATTTCATTGATTCCTCTATGAATATGATGTATATCATGATTATGAGTTTTATTCCCATGATTATGTGTTCCATGTAGAAATTCCATATCATGATCATGCCCCTCATATATATCATCCAAAATAACATTAAAATCCATACAATCAATTCCGGATTTCTCCACTCTTGAAATTTCAATTCTATATCCATCAAGAGGAATACTCTCCAACCCAGCAATTAATTTATCTTTATTTGCACCCAAATCTAATAATGCTGCAACACTCATATCACCACTAATTCCAGAAAAACATTCCATATATAATATTTTATTCATTGCGTACTCCCATTCTATTAATCTGCGTTGCCAAATAACCTGCGCCATAGCCATTATCTATATTTACAGTTGCGATTCCATTTGCACAAGAATTAATCATTGTTAATAATGCTGACACGCCTCCAAAATTTGCTCCATATCCCACAGAAGTAGGGACACCTATTACCGGTTTATCCACAAGCCCTGCAAGAACACTTGCAAGCGCTCCTTCCATTCCCGCAACCGCTATCACACAATTTGCTTTTTGTATTCTTTCTGCATTAGATATAACACGATGAATCCCACATACTCCAATATCATAGATTCTATCCACCTTACATCCAAAATATTCTGCTACTTGAGCAGCTTCCTCTGCTACAGGAATATCTGCCGTACCTGCACTACATACCGCAACCAATCCTTTTTTTTCCAATTCCCCATTTCCTATTTTGATAATCTTAGAAATGGGATCATATTTTGCTTCTGGAAAGTTTTTTTTAATTATTTGATACTGTTCTTTTGTGGCTCTCGTTCCCATTACAGTATGATATTCTTTATATAATTTATCAAAAATCAAAACAAGATGTTCTTCTGCTTTTCCTTGGCAAAAAACAACTTCTGTAAACCCTGATCGAATTTGTCTATGCAAATCTAATTTAGCAAATTCCATATCAGAAATTGGAACTTTTCTAAAAAAAGCTTCTGCTTCTTTTATGGAAACTTCCCCTGTTTTTACTTTTTCAAGAATCTCTATTGTATCCATATATCCTCCATAATTATCTTACTAAAAAATAACTTGCAAAATAATTATACTACAAAATGATATTCTCTCCAACCAATACTCTACAATACAAAAAAATGATTCCCTAAAATATAGGCAACCATTTTAATTCATACTTTTATTATCTTACTGTTTCTCCTGGCCAATCTGCAATTCCACCAAATTCTTTTACATTTGTATATCCTAATGCTGCTAATTTAATAGATGCTTGTTTACTTCTATTTCCACTTCTACAATAAACCAATAATAGTCTATCTTTATCCGGTAAATCCGTAGCTGCCATTTCAGTTATTGTCTCATTCGGTACATTAATTGCTCCTTCAATATGACCACTATTATATTCTAATAATGTTCTTACATCTACAATTAAATAATCCTCATCACTTTCCATAATTGCCTGTGCCTCTGCCATACTGATTTCTTCATATGTCTGTTCTTCTGTTTCTATCTCTTGTGTATCCTCTGTTGCTTCGGTAACTTCTATTGTATCTGTTGTATCTTCAGCTTCCATATTGCTACATCCAGCCAATACTATTATTCCTAATATTAATATAATAAATTTAAATTTGCTCATAAATATCCTCCTATC
Organism: Butyrivibrio sp.; assembly: GCA_041583675.1. Lineage (GTDB taxonomy): Bacteria > Bacillota > Clostridia > Lachnospirales > Lachnospiraceae > Eshraghiella. The sequence continues at coordinate 4,253 of JBFHFI010000064.1, forward strand.
ATCTTATTATATCTATTATACAATAAAAAATGTGATATCACTGTGATTTTATCACGGTGATATCACATTTTAAGCTAATTATGAAATAATAGCATTCTTTATGGATTTCACATATTCTCCAATATAAGAAACACAATCCGTTCCATGCAATGCACAGATTTTTACAATTGCCGACCCTACAATCACACCATCTGCAAATTCAGCCATTTTCTTAGCCTGTTCTGGTGTTGATATTCCAAATCCAACTGCACAGGGAATTGACTTGATTTGTTTTACTAAAGCAACCATATCCCCTACATTTGTTGTTATTTCTTTTCTCTCCCCTGTTACCCCTAGGGAAGATACACAATAGACAAAGCCCTCTGCATCTTCTGCTATCATGCTAATTCTTTCCTTTGATGTAGGTGCAATCAAAGATATCATATCTAATTGATATTTCTGACATACTTTTGCGAATTCTTGTTTTTCTTCAAAAGGTACATCTGGAAGAATAATACCATCCATTCCTACCTCCGATGCTTTACAAAGAAATTTTTCAGTTCCATATGAAAAAACAACATTTGCATACGTCATAAATACCAATGGTATTTGTACTTTTTCTCTAATTCTAATTACCATATCAAAAATTTTATCTGTTGTAACCCCTGTTGCTAATGCTCTTTCATTTGCTGCTTGAATTACAGGACCTTCCGCTGTTGGATCTGAAAATGGTATCCCCAATTCAATAATATCCGCACCATTTTCTACCATTGCATATACAATTTGTTCTGTAACTTCTAAATTAGGGTCTCCACAAGTAACAAATGGTATAAATGCTTTTCCTTTAGTAAATGCCTCTTGTATTTTACTCATGAATATCCTCCCCTCTATATCGTGCAATTGCCGCACAGTCTTTATCTCCTCTTCCTGAAACATTAACTACTATAATCTGATCTTTTTCCATTGTAGGTGCTAATTTTCTAGCATATGCGATTGCATGAGCACTTTCAATTGCCGGTATAATACCTTCTATTTTTGATAAATATTCAAAAGCATCTACAGCTTCATCATCTGTTATTGCTACATATTCGGCTCTTCCTATATCATGTAAATGTGCATGTTCTGGCCCTATTCCTGGATAATCCAATCCAGCTGATATGGAATATACGGGAGCAATTTGTCCATAATTATCTTGACAAAAATAAGATTTCATTCCATGAAAAACCCCTTCTCTACCTGTTGCAATCGTAGCCGCTGTTTCTAATGTATCCACGCCTCTTCCTGCTGCCTCACAACCAATTAATCTAACTTCTTTATCCTCTATAAAATGATAAAATGCACCTATTGCATTGGATCCACCACCTACGCAAGCTAACACTGCATTTGGTAATCGTCCCTCCAATTCTAAGATTTGCTCTTTAATTTCTTTGGAAATTACAGCTTGAAAATCTCTTACAATTGTAGGAAATGGATGTGGCCCCATAACAGATCCTAATACATAATGTGTATCTTCAATTCTATTGGTCCATTCTCGCATAGTCTCAGAAACAGCATCTTTTAATGTTGCAGTTCCTGATGTGACAGAATGTACCTTTGCTCCTAATAACTCCATACGATATACATTTAATGCCTGTCTTTCCGTATCATGTTTTCCCATGTATATTTCACATTCCATATTCATAAGTGCTGCTGCAGTTGCTGTTGCTACTCCATGTTGACCAGCCCCTGTTTCTGCTATCACTCGGGTTTTTCCCATTTTTTTAGCTAACAAAACCTGCCCTAATACATTATTTATTTTATGAGATCCTGTATGATTTAAATCTTCTCTTTTTAAATATATTTTTGCACCATTTAGGTCCTTGGTAAGCCTATCTGCATAATATAATCTTGATGGTCTCCCCGCATAGTTATTCAAAAGATCTTGTAATTCCCTTTGAAACTCTGGTTCATTTTTATAATATTCATATGCTCTTTCTAATTCTATAATTGCATTCATTAAAGTTTCCGGTATATATTGCCCACCATGTATTCCAAATCTTCCCTTAGACATATTAATCCTTTCTATCCACATTATTTTTTACTATATTTACTATCTCTTTAATTTTCAAAGCATCTTTTATTCCATCTGTCTCTACACCACTTGATGTATCAATTCCAAAAGGTTTTATCCTTAATGCCTTTTGTACATTTTCTGCTGTAATTCCACCGGCAAGAAAAAAAGGAATCTTAATTTCAGGTATTAAATTCCAATCAAAACATTGTCCTGTCCCTCCAGCTCCATGATCCAATAATAGATAATCCACACATGAATTCTTCCATTGTAAAATATCCTGTTCTTGATAAACTGATATCGCTTTAATCACTGGTTTTCCAGTTTTTGTTTTAATTATATTAATCATTTCTTCTGTTTCATTTCCATGTAATTGTGCCAAATCAATAATCTTATGATTTAGTAATTCTATAATTGTGTTCATATCTTCATTAACAAATACACCTACTGCTTGTATTCCATGACCAAGTCCTGATTTTAATTTTTTTGCTGTTTTGACATCTATTTGACGCCTACTTTTTGCAAACACAAATCCAATATAATCTGGTCGATATTGGTTCACAATTTCAATATCTGACATACTCGTCAATCCACAAATTTTGAGTTTTGTCATACCATGCCTCCTGAAAGTTTTTCTAATTCAGCTTTTTTATCCACAGCCTTCATTAAAGTCTCTCCAATTAAGACTGCATTTGTATTATTATCTTTTAATACTCTAACATCCTCTGCTGTGCGAATTCCACTTTCTGATACATAAATATATGATTTCGGAACCATATCCCTTAATTTTACACTATTCGTAATATCTACTTGGAATGTTTTTAAATCTCTATTATTTACTCCAATTATGCGAGCACCACAATTAATTGCTCTTAAAACTTCCTGTTCTGTATGTGCTTCTACTAAAACAGACAACCCTAATTGTTGTGCAATTTCATAAAATTCTTTTAATTCTCTATCGTCCAAAATTGCACATATTAAAAGAATTGCTGAAGCCCCAAGAATTTTCGCCTCATAAATCATATACGAATCCACAGTAAAATCTTTTCGTAAAATCGGGATTTGTACAGCTTTCGCAATTTCACTTAGATACTGATTATCTCCTTGAAAATAAAAAGGTTCTGTTAAACATGATATTGCAGCAGCACCTGCCTTTTCATATTCTTTTGCAATTTCCAGATACGGAAAATCTTTTGCAATTACACCTTTCGAAGGAGATGCTTTTTTTATTTCACAAATATATGACATTCCCTCTGCTTTTAATGCTTTTTCAAAAGGAAACTCTGTATCCTTTGGCATATCTTCTGCCATTTTTTTTATAGCTTCTAAACCAATTATTTGTTTTTGCTCTTGTATTCTTTTTTTTGTTTTTTCTGCAATCTCATCTAATATCATATTATCACCTTATTCATTAGAATATTTAATAAATTCATTTAGTTTTTTCATAGCCTCGCCTGAATCTATTAATTTTTCTGCTAATTGAACTCCCTTTAATAAAGTATCAACCTTTCCAGCTACATATAATGCAGCTCCAGAATTAATAACCACTGCATCTCTTTTAGGGCCTTTTACTCCTGATAATATTGATTTTGTAATTTCAGCATTTTCTAAAGGAGACCCTCCTTTTAAATCATCTTTATTACACCTTGTCAATCCTAGCTCTTCAGGTGTTATGGTATATTCCTTTAATTCTCCATTTCTTAATTCACATACAAATGTAGGTGCACTCATCGAAATCTCATCTAATCGATCTTGTCCATAAACAACCATGGCACTTTTCACACCTAAATTTTTTAATACTTTTGCTAGAGGCACTACCAGTGTTTCATCATATACACCCATTAATTGCATGGTTGCACCTGCTGGATTGGATAATGGTCCTAAAATATTAAAAATTGTTCTTATTCCTAATTCTCTTCTTACCGGCCCAACATATTTCATTGCTATATGATAATTTTGTGCGAATAAAAAACATATCCCAATTTTTTCTAATAATTCTTTACTTTTTTCCGGAGACACTAATATATTAACTCCAAGAGATTCTAATACATCTGCAGCTCCTGATTTACTGGATGCTGCTCTATTTCCATGTTTTGCAATTGGAATCCCCGCAGATGCTACTACGAGTGCAGATGTTGTTGATATATTAAATGAATTAGAATGATCGCCCCCAGTTCCTACAATTTCTAATACCTCCATATCATGAAGCAATTTAATACAATGTCCCCTCATCCCTTCTGCCGAGGCTGTGATTTCATCAATGGTCTCACCCTTCATAGAAAGAGCCGTAAGATATGCACTCATTTGCACTTGCGAAGCTGACCCATCCATAATTTCATTCATAACTTCCATTGCTGTTTCATAACTTAAATTTTCATTTTTACTTAATGCAATAATTGATTCTTTAATCATATTATATCCCCTTTTATAATTTATTTAAAAAATTTTCTATTATTAATTTTCCATCTGGTGTCAATATGGATTCTGGATGAAATTGTAATCCATATATAGAATACTCTTTATGTTCAACAGCCATAATCTCACCTTCTAATGTTTCTGCTGTTATTTTAAGACATTCTGGTAACTTTTCTTTTACTGCTGCAAGAGAATGATATCTGGCAACTTGAATTTCTTTTTTCATTCCTTGAAATAATTTAGTATCAACCTCTAATTGTGCGATTGATGTTTTTCCATGCATAAGTTCTTTTGCATAAGATATTTCTCCACCAAAAGCAGAACAAATTGCTTGATGTCCCAAACAAACTCCCAATATTGGAATTTGACCTTTATATTTTTGAATAATATCAATACATATTCCTGCATTTTCAGGTCTTCCCGGACCCGGTGAAATAAAAATAGCATCCAAATCCAACTCATCAATTTGCTCAATTGTCATTTCATCATTTCTAATCACTCTAATATCTCTTCTAATACTTCCTATAAGCTGATATAAATTATAGGAAAAGCTATCATAATTATCGACTAATAAAATCATTCTTCCATCCCCCCTTCTGCTTGTTTTAATGCATCAATTACAGCTGCTGCTTTATTAATGCATTCCTGATATTCATTTTCTGGAACACTATCTGCCACGATTCCTGCTCCTGAACGAACAAACACTTTATTATTTTTGGAAAATGCCAATCTAATGGCAATGCAAGTATCCAAATTCCCTGTAAAATCTATATATCCAATGGCACCACCGTAGATTCCTCTTTTATTATTTTCCAATTCACAAATTAATTGACATGCTCTTAATTTAGGTGCTCCTGAAAGTGTACCTGCTGGCAATATCGCATCTACTGCATCTAAAGCATCTTTATCTTCTCTAATACTTCCTTTTACTGTAGAACCAATATGCATAACATGAGAAAATTTTTCTATTTTCATATACTGTTCCACTTCTACCGAACCAATTTTACTTATTTTCCCAATATCATTTCTACCCAAATCAACAAGCATATTATGCTCAGCCCGTTCTTTTTCATCTTCTAATAACTCTTTTTCAAGTTGAATATCTTCCTTTTCTGTCAAACCTCTTGGTCTAGTTCCTGCAAGAGGAAATGTATGCAATTCTCCTGCTTCTAACTTTACCAAAGTTTCTGGAGATGCTCCTGCTATTTCAATATCATCACTAGAAAAATAAAACATATATGGAGATGGGTTTGTCATTCTTAGCACTCTATATGTATCTAGTAGGCTGCCTTCTATATCTGCTTCTAATCTATTAGATAATACAATTTGAAAGATATCTCCTTCTTGAATATAATGCTTTCCTTTTTTTACCATATCGCAATACTCTTCTTTATCAAATAATGCACGAAAATCACTTTTTAATTTCAATGGTTTATTTTCTACTAAAGCACCCCCAAGAAGAAGTTTTTTCATAACTTCTAATTCCATAATACCTTTATGATATGAAGTTTCTATATTTTCAACTTTTACATTTACAATTAATATAACCTTTTGTTTATAGTTGTCAAAAACTATAACTTTATCAAATAACATCAAATCAACATCTTTAAAAGATTCTTCATCTTTTGCATTAAGGTTTAATGTTGGTTCACTATATTTTATATAATCATATGAGAAATACCCAACCAATCCTCCTGCAAAAGGTGGCATTTCTTCCATTTGAGGAGTTTTATTATCCCTAATAATTTCACGAATAATTTTCCCTGGATGTTCTACTTTTTCTGTTAAATTCAATCCGCTTTTAATTTTCACAACTCCATCTTGACAATTGAATTCCAAAACTGGATCATACCCTAAAAAAGTATATCTCCCCCATTTTTTTTCTGCTTCCGCACTTTCTAACATAAAACAATGTCTGCTTACTTTTTTTAATTTTCTCACAGCCATCATCGGTGTTATCATGTCTGAACCTAATTCCATTTTAATTGGAATTCTCTTGTATTGTCCCTTTGACAATATCTCTTTTGCTTCCTTAAGTGTTGGATAAATCATATTATTTCCCCCTTGTACTTTACATATTCCTATAATTTTGTATTAAAAAAGCCCTTGACAGAATTCATTAATGAATACTGTCAAGGGCGAATATACGTTCCGCGGTGCCACCTTGATTCACAGATTGCTCTGTGCGCTTAGCGAGATACCATCATATCTCCGACAATTTACGTATGTCAAAACGTCGCAGAATACTTGGGAATCCTTTCACTGCGCCCTCAATGGTCCATTTAATAATTTGCTTTCAACCTGAATCTCAGCTAACCAGGCTCTCTGTATGTGCACTATTACTTTTATCTCCACTTCATCGGTTTAAGTGTCTTATAAAGTTTTATTACATATATTAAAACACATCTATTTTCATCCGTCAAGAAAAATTCTTAAAATGGATAGTGTAAATTTACCTTCGGAGATACTATTAAGAACTACATTTAACGTATATATGTGAATTAAAAACATTTACGCGTTAAATGTAATTCTATTATTGATATTCTAATAAGTTTATATACTATGAATAAAAATCATTTGATAATAAATCACTTTTTTGAACTGTATAAATTACTAATTCATGAAATTATACTATATTTTTCAAATAATTGCTGCTTCAAAGTTTCATATTCATCAATAGAATCTTGAGATTCCAAAAAAACTTCATTATTCGAAGCTTTTTCATATGAAATAAAATATGCGCCTTCATAATCTGTAGTTAAAGGGATATTACTAATATCATCATAGCAAAAAACAGTATTCATTAAATAATCTTCAGAAAACATATAAACCGCTTCTTCTGAATATTTTAGATTACTAGACAAAAAAACCAAGTATGTGCTCCCTACGTTCATTTGATTTGTAAATCCCATATTAATAACTGGTTTATTGTTAATAAATGCTTCTGTATCTTTTAAATCCCCTATTAGTTTTGACATTAGAATCCATATTTCATCCCCATTTGAAAGGCCTTTCCCTGTAAAGACTTTTACAATTTCAACTTTTTGTATTGCACAACTATAAAGAAAGTTATAATCTGTTTTACATGTAACAGCTAATATTATTGGCTGGGTTTCTAAATTTTCATACATTAGTTCAAACTGATTTTCTGATATACTATCAGGTAAAATTCCTATTTCAAATTTATATAAAGGTTCACTTGTTTCATTCAAATTAGTATAGTTGGTTTTCTGGTATAGTCCCCATAAAAACATAATACAAAATATCAATAATGTTAT
>JBFHFI010000065.1:0-11947 GCA_041583675.1 Butyrivibrio sp.
ATGACACAAATCATTGCAGCTGTTGCAAGTAGTCAATATGGCGGACAATCTGTTGATATTAGTCACCTGGGCAAATATTTAAGAAAAACCAAAGTCAAATTTTTAAAACATTATACAGAAGTATTTGGAAATATCCTTTCCACTGAAGAAATAGAAAAAGTAGCAACGGACCGCATGAAAGATGAATTAAAAGCAGGCGTTCAGACCATCCAATATCAAATTAATACTTTGATGACTACCAATGGTCAATCTCCATTTGTAACCCTCTTCCTCAATCTCAAAGAACATGATGAATATGTGGAAGAAAATGCTCTTATTATAGAAGAAATATTAAAACAACGTTTACAAGGAATCAAAAACAAAGCTGGTATATATATTACTCCTGCTTTCCCAAAATTAATCTACGTTCTTGATGAACACAATTGCATGAAGGGTGGTAAATATGATTATTTAACCAAACTAGCCGTTGAATGTTCTTCAAAAAGGATGTACCCTGATTATATTTCAGCAAAAAAAATGCGTGAAAATTATGAAGGTGAAGTATTTAGTTGTATGGGGTGTCGCTCATTCTTAAGCCCATGGAAAGATGAAAATGGAGATTTCAAATGGGAAGGACGTTTTAATCAAGGTGTTGTTAGTTTAAATCTTCCTCAAATGGGAATTATCGCACAAGGTAATGAAGAATATTTCTGGGAACTTATGGAAGAACGTCTAGCACTTTGTTTTGAAGCGCTTATGTGTAGGCATAAAGCTTTAGAAGGTACAACTTCTGATGTCAGCCCTATCCATTGGCAATACGGGGCAATTGCCAGATTAGAACCTGGTGAAAATATAGATCATCTATTACATAATGGCTATTCAACCATTTCTCTTGGATATATTGGTTTATACGAAGTCACAAAACTTATGACAGGTGTCAGCCAAACCGATCCAGTAGGAACTGAATTTGCAATTAAAATTATGAATAGACTTCGAGATGCTACTGATACTTGGAAACGTATTACAAATATTGGATTTGGATTGTATGGAACTCCTGCTGAATCTTTATGTTACCGTTTTGCTGAAATAGATAAAAATAAGTTTGGTGAAATCAAAGATATTACTGATAAAGGATATTATACCAATTCTTACCATGTTGATGTTCGTGAAAAAATAGATGCTTTTAGTAAGTTTAATTTTGAGAGCCAATTCCAACAAATTTCCTCCGGTGGTTCTATTTCTTACGTTGAGATTCCAAACTTAAGACATAACCTTCCCGCTCTGGAAGAAATTGTTAAATTTATATACGATAATATTCAATATGCCGAATTTAATACAAAATCAGATTATTGTCAGGAATGTGGTTATGATGGAGAAATTATTATAAACGATGATTTGGAATGGGAATGCCCGCAATGTCATAATAAAGACCATTCCAAAATGACTGTTACAAGAAGAACTTGTGGTTATTTAGGTGAAAATTTTTGGAATGTTGGAAAAACCAAGGAAATTGGTTCTAGAGTTCTTCATATATAACTACAATAATATAATTATATAAAACTACCCCCGAGTAATTATGCACGGGGGTATGTTATAAATTTGAAAGAAGGCTTTTATGAATTATGCAGATATCAAACAATTTGATGCAGCCAATGGTCCTGGTATTAGAATATCCCTATTTGTAAGCGGGTGCACTCATGCATGTAAGGGGTGTTTCAATCAAGAAGCTTGGGATTTCAACTATGGAGACCCTTTTACAGAATTAGAAATCGATAAAATTATCGACTTTCTGAAACCTAATTATATTTCAGGAATCACAATTCTTGGTGGCGAACCTATGGAACCAAGTAATCAAATTGGTATTTTACCTTTACTTCAAAAAATACGAAAAGTCTATGGAAATAAAAAATCAATTTGGATCTTCACCGGATATTTATTTGATAAAGATATTCTTGAAACAATGGTCCCCTCACTTCCACATACTAAAGAAATACTTTCTTATGTAGATGTTATTATGGATGGTCCATATATCGAAGAACAAAAAGATTTAAGCGCTTATTTTAGAGGCTCTAATAATCAAAGAGCTATTTATGTACAGCAATCCATGAATGGAGAACTTGTATTCTGGGAACCTGCCAAACCAATTTACTCATAATATTTCAAAAGGAGATTGTCATGATAACATCAATAAAAATAAAAAAACTAGATCCCAATGCCATTATCCCAACCTATGGTTCTGCTTACGCCGCAGGTGCTGATTTATATGCGTGTATGAACGACTCTTTAACTATACTTCCAGGTGAAACCATATTGATACATACTGGATTAGCCATGGAGATCCCTGAAGGTTATGCTGGACTAATTTATCCTAGAAGTGGCATCGCTTCTAAAAGAGGCTTGGCCCCTGCCAATAAGGTGGGTGTTGTAGATCCTGATTATCGTGGTGAATTTATGGTTGCGCTCCATAACCATTCTCATATACCACAAATCGTTGAACCCAAAGAAAGAATAGCGCAACTTGTTATCACACCTTTTGTCACTGGCTCATTTGAACTTACAGACGACCTAAGTGATACTGTACGTGGAACAGGCGGCTTTGGAAGTACAGGAAACCAATAATTATTTTTAAAAAAAGGATGTGCAATTTTGCACATCCTTTTTTCTCTACTACTCCGCCGCAAGAGCTTTGCTCTGAGGGGGACTTTCCTCTACTATTTATATCCGAATTTTGGTTCCTTTACTATCTCGTTTCGCAGATCTTAATTTTTTCAAAAAAACATCTTTTCCCTTGTATTGAATTACAATATCTGTACCTTCCGAAATCAAATACACTTCTTGAACAACATCCTGTTTTTCCAATCTAATACCTCTAACACCTACAGCACCTTTTTTCTTTTCTGGAATATCTGATAAAGAAAATTTTAGGAAAAAGCCCTCTTGTGTCTGTAATACAATTGTCTGGGAACTTTTCATAACAAAACCTTGTTCTGTTTCTACGGCACAAGCATCTGTTACATAAATGGCAATTATTTCATCAGAAGTTACCAATTTTGTAGATACTATGGTTCTTTTAGAAGCTTCAAATTCCTGTCCATCTACTAATTTCATCATTCCCATTTTACTTACAAATAATAATTTTCGTTCTTTTAATTGATTTGAAGAACATAAAAATATAATATCTTCTCCTGCACTATCATAATTCCCCAAATTATCAATTGGTATTCCTTTGTCCCTAAATCGAGTAAATGGAATATCCAATACTTTTATTTGATGTAAACTTCCATTTTGTGTAAAAATACAGATTTTTTCAGTATTCAAACATGTGAACACATATTTATATTCTGCATAAATTGCATCTTTATTTCTTTCAAGTGACGCAAGATCTATTGTTTTTGCATATCCAAATCGATCCATTAAAAAAACAATTTCTTGCTCAACAATTTTAGCTTCCTCCACTATTGCCTGTTTTCCATCTTCAATAACCGTTAATCTTGGCATTCCATAAGATTTTTTTATAATATCTAAATCTTTTTTAATTACTTTCTTCATCATTCTTTTACTACCAAGAATATCCTCATATTCAGCAATTCTAGCTAAAGTTTCTTCATATTCTTTTTGAAGTGCCTGAATCTCCAAACCAATCAATCTATACAATCTCAATTCCAAAATAGCAGTTGCCTGTCGTTCTGTAAAATGTAATGCAGCTGCCTGATTTTTAGATTCTTCTGACTTAAACTTAATATTTTCAATATTCCCATTAATCAAGCAAGCTTTGGCTTGTTTTAAATTTGCACTTCCTCGAAGAATCTCAATAATTAAATCTATAATATTACAAGCTTTAATCAACCCTTCTCTAATTTCTTTATTATCATACTCTTTCTTTAATAGAGTCGTATATTTTCTTGTAATAATATCATATTGAAAGCTAACATTATGCCTAATAATATCTTTAAGACCTAAAACTTCTGGTCTCCCATTAACAATGGTCAGCATATTAACACCCAATGTATCTTCTAATTTCGTTTTTTTATAAAGTAAGTTTTTTAACTTTTCAATATCCGTATTTTTCTTTAATTCTAAAACAATACGAATCCCTTCTTTTGAAGATTCATTTGAAACATCTGTAATATCCTGTGTTTTTTTTGATTCTACTAAATCAACAACATCTGAAAGGAACTTACTAATTCCCGCACCAATCATTGTATACGGAATTTCACTAATAACTAATTTATCTTTATCTGATTTTCTAGCTCCTGGTTCATAATCAATTTTTCCGCGAATTTTAACTTTACCAGAACCAGTTTCATAAATAGCTGGTAATTCACTTTTATTAATTACAATACCTCCAGTTGGAAAATCCGGACCAGGTAAATAATTCATTAATTCTTCTGTGGAAATCTTTTCATTATCCAGAAAAGCTTCTACAGCCATAATAACCTCTGATAAATTATGGGTGGGTATATTTGTAACCATTCCTACTGCGATTCCCTCTGCTCCATTTACTAATACATTTGGAATTCTTACGGGAAGCACTGCTGGCTCCATTTCAGTCTCATCAAAGTTAGCCACAAAATCCACTACATTTTTATCCAAATCTTTTAAATATACTTCCTGTGTGAATTTTTTAAGACGAGCTTCTGTATATCGCATAGCAGCTGCTCCATCTCCCTCAATAGACCCAAAATTACCATGTCCATCTACAAGTGCCATTCCTTTTTTAAAATCTTGTTCCATAACAACCAAAGTTTCATAGATTGAGCTATCTCCATGAGGATGATATTTACCCATTGCATCACCTACAATACGCGCTGATTTTCTGTGAGGTTTATCATAGTTCAATCCCAATTGATCCATAGCATACAATACACGTCTTTGAACAGGTTTCAAACCATCTCTTATATCCGGCACTGCTCTTGCTGTAATAACACTCATGGAATAATCAATATAGGATTTCTGCATTACATCAGAATACTCTGTTTTTACAATTGTCTCTGCCATATTTTCCTCCTATATGTCTAATTCTGCACGATGTGCATATTCATGTATAAAATCTCTTCTAGGTGGTACTTCTGTTCCCATTAACATTCTTGTTACATCCGATGCCATTTTTGCATCTTCTATTTCTACTTGTTTTAACATTCTTGTTTTTGGATCCAAAGTCGTCTCCCAAAGTTGGTCTGCATCCATCTCTCCCAATCCCTTATATCTTTGTAAAGTAAAATTAGAATTCTGATGCTCTTGCTTGTATTTCTCCAATGCTTTTTCATCATAGAGATATATACCTTCTCCCCTTTTCGGAATTGCTTTATACAAAGGTGGCGTAGCAAGGTAAATATGTCCTTCTTGAATAAGTTCAGGCATAAATCGATAAAAAAATGTAAGTAATAAAGTATCAATATGCGCCCCATCAACATCTGCATCCGTCATAATAATAATTTTATGATAACGCAATTTTTCAATTTCAAAATCATTTCCATATCCTTCTGAAAATCCACATCCAAAGGTAGTAATCATGGTTTTAATTTCAGAATTTGCAAGAACCTTATCAATTGTTGCCTTTTCCACATTTAATATTTTACCACGAATAGGTAAAATAGCCTGTGTTTTTCTATTACGTGCTGTTTTGGCTGAACCTCCCGCAGAATCTCCCTCCACGATAAAGATTTCACAATCTTTTGCAACTCGACTTTCACAATTTGATACTTTTCCATTAGAATCACAGGAAAACTTTTGTTTTACCAAAAAATTAGTTCTCGCTTTTTCTTCTTGTTTTCTTATTTTTGCTGACTTTTCCGCACAAGCAATTACATTTTTTAAAATCTCTATATTTTTATCAAAAAAGCGAACCAATTCTTCTCCTAAAATATCTGAAACAGCTTTTCCTGCATCTTGATTATCTAATTTAGTCTTGGTCTGTCCTTCAAATCTTGGAGAAGGATGTTTAATTGCTATCACCGCTGTCATTCCATTTCTAATATCACTTCCTGTGAAATTAGAATCTTTTTCTTTTAAAATACCCAACTCTCTGGCATACTGATTCATTACCATTGTGAATTTCGACTTGTAACCTGTGATATGAGTTCCACCTTCTTGGGTATAAATATTATTACAAAATCCTAATATCTCTTCTTGAAAAGCATCTACAAATTGAAATGCACACTCTACTTCAATTCCATCTTTTACATTTTTAAAATAAACAACATTATGAATGGCTTCCTTCCCTTCATTTAATGCTTTTACATATGCTGTTATTCCTTCTTCTTCATGAAATGTAACCTGCTCTTCCATCCCAGTTCTTTTATCTTCATATTCAATAGTAAGTCCGGGATTCAAATATGCGGTTTCATGCAACCTATTTTTTACATTATCAGATTTAAATTCTATCTTCTCAAAAATCTCTTTATCCGGCAAAAAAGTAACTGAAGTACCTGTATCATTTTTTCGGCATGTTCCACACTGTCTTAGTGGATAACATACCTTTCCTCTTTCATACCGTTGCTCATATATAATTCCACCAGATTTGATTTTAACTTCTAACCATAAAGAAAGGGCATTTACTACAGATGCTCCAACTCCATGCAATCCTCCTGATATTTTATACCCGCCATCTCCAAACTTTCCACCTGCATGCAAGATTGTAAATACAACTTCCACCGCCGGTATTTTCGCTTTTGGATGTAAACCTATAGGAATACCTCTTCCATTATCCGTAATGGTAGCGGTTCCATCATTATTTAAAGATACCTGAATGGTATCGCAATGCCCTGCAAGATGCTCATCTACTGAATTGTCCGTAATCTCATAGATCAAATGATTCAGACCTTTTGTAGACACACTTCCTATATACATTCCCGGTCTTTTACGTACAGCCTCTAGTCCCTCTAAAATAGATATGCTTGACGCATCATATTGTTTATTTTTCCCAGCCATATCAAAAATCCTTTCTACACAAATACTTGAGGTTAACTCTAAAAAAAAAGACAACCACTACATATAATAACACTATATGTAGTGATAAGTCCAATATTTTTAGCAAATATGGTATGATGTCTTTTTATTCATTCGTTTTTTCTCTCAAAATCTCAAACCAGAAAATACTTCCTTTTCCCTTTTCTGACTCAACTCCAAATTCAGCATGATGCAACAATAAAATACTATGGACAATTGATAATCCAAGTCCCGTTCCTTGAACTGCCCTCTTATGTGTTTTATCCACTTTGTAATAACGATCCCAGATATTATTTACTTCATCCGCATCAATGCCTTCACCATGGTCTTCCACTTCTAGTCTTACTCTATCACCTTTTACAATTTGTCTTACAATTACTGTTTTATCTTCTCCTGCATAATTAATTGCATTATTTATTAAATTATAGATTACTTGATATATTTTATATTCATCAGCATACACTTTTATATTTTCTTGATATTCAAATTCTATATGATATCCTCTTTGTTCCATTAATTTTGAAAATCTATTTAGCACTCCCAAAATACTTGTTGTAAAATCAAATTCTTCTGCTTTTAATCCCATAACTCCGGACTGTATTTTGGATAAATCCAGCATATCATTTACCAATGTAGTTAATCTCTTGGCTTCATCAATAATAACCTGAACATTTTCAGGATTATTTTCACCTGGAAGATCACGCATAACTTCCGCATATGCTGTAATCATAGTTAATGGTGTTCGAAGGTCGTGGGATACATTAGCAATCAAATCTTTTCTAAGATTCTCCGTCCTACCCAGTTCCTTTGCCGCATAATTTAATGTATCTGACAACTCCTGAATTTCTCTGTATCCCAGTCCATTAAATTCCAGCTCAAACTCTCCCTGCGCTAAAAGTTTTGCCGTCTTATTGATTTTTACAATTGGTCTTGAAACAACTTGAGAAATTGCAAATGCAATAATTAATGCTAAAACCACAAAAATCAAACTAATAAATATAAATTGAATTCGCAAAGTATCCACAGTAGCATCCACAGGTGTTATTAATGAACTCATTAAAAGAACATACTCATCACCCTTATTTGTAACAAATACATGTATATAGATTACTGTAACCGGATCCGTTACTGATGCATTGAATTCGCTTTGATTGAAATCTCCTTCACCATTGTACATTTCACTCGCATCTTTTAAAGATTGCAAATTCAAAGGTAAAGGTTCCGTTTGATCCACTCCCCCATCCAATGGTTGAGACAAATCCTCCGGAGAAGCACTCGGTTGATATCGATATCTTCCATCTACCTCATAGGTAATTGACCCCCCATTTTCCATTGCATGATTATATAAATCTTGAAATTGAAAATCATCCATAATATAGATATGACTTTCAGTGGGAACATTTACACTATAGATACTATTTCCCTCTGAATCTGTTAAATTAATTCCTAAGTCATAATCATTCGCAATCTCAGTCATCACATCTTCTAAATCTTCATCATAAATATCATTTAACAAAGTTTCAGAAGCATTTGATAATTCATTCTTTTTAATATACTTATAAAATGTATTCAAATGTAAGATTTGAAAATACCATAACATAAAAAGTAAAAATCCAGTAAATACAATAAGATATATAAAAACTCGCCATTTAATACTACTCGCTTTATGCTTCAAATCGATACCCTACTCCTCTTAATGTAACTAAAAATTTTCTATACTGGCCCAAACTATTTCGAAGTAACTTTACATGTGTATCCAATGTTCTATCATCCCCGTAATAATCATAGCCCCAAACCTCTGTAATTAATTTTTCGCGTGTCAATGCAATGCCTCTGTTTTTCACCATATAAAATAATAAATCATATTCTTTTGGTGTCATATTTACCTTCTCCCCATCAATTGTTACAATTCTAGCTGTAAAATCAACTGATAGTCCTTCTGAAATATAAACATCTCTATTTGAATTATTCGCATCCTCACTAACTGTATTTGACAAATTACCTCTAGCAAGTACTGCTTTTACACGCATTAATAATTCTCTTGGAGAAAATGGTTTAACTACATAATCATCAATCCCCATTTCAAATCCATGAATTTTATCATATTCTTCTCCACGTGCGGAAAGCATAATTACAGGAATCTCTTTGAATTTCTTAATTTCCTTACAAGCTGAAAATCCATCTAATTCTGGCATCATAACATCCATAATAATTAAATCATAATCATTTTTCTTACACAATAAAACTGCCAACATTCCATCTTCTGCTTCTTCAACTTCATACCCTTCAAACTCGGCATATTTTCTAATAATCAATCTGATCTTTTCTTCATCATCTACAATTAATAATTTACTCATTCAGCACCCCCGTACATAATATATTCTAGATAAACCATTTGTTCTCTAGTGAAAAAAAGACCGCCACTTTACATCTTTAGGCTTATTCTAAGATATAAATGTGACGATCAAGTGATATTTAAAGTATATCTAATATCTTTTTAACAATAGAAGGCATCTCTTCTGTTTCACAAATAGTATTATGTAATACAGGAGCTTGTCTAATCTCTTCAATTGCATTTGGAACTGTAAGATTTGCTAACTTGCTAAGTTCATCCACTAATTCAAAATCTGACATACTAGCATATTTATTTTGGTCTATAGCGTCCATAACACTGCGTGTGAATTTAAAAGGACTCGCTGTAGACGCAATAATCGTCTTGCATTCATCCTGTGTATCGAATTTATATTTTTTATATACCTCGGCGGCAACAGCTGTATGTGTATCTAAAATATAACCCGTATTTTCATAAATCTCTCGAATTACATTTGCAGTCTCTTGTTCTGTAGCATAATTGCCATAAAAATCTGCTAGTTCATCTCTCATCTCTGAAGTCAATGTATATGACCCTTGTGTTTTTAAGCTTTCCATAAATTCACGATTGGTCTTTGCGTCACCACCTGCAATTTTATAAATCAATCTCTCCAAATTAGAAGAAATCAAAATGTCCATAGAAGGAGACGTTGTTAATACAAAATCCCTATTACGATCATAGGTTCCTGTCAAAAAGAAATCATACAAAACCTTATTATCATTGGACGCACATATTAATTTGCGAATTGGCACTCCCATATTCTTTGCATAATAAGCAGCTAATATATTACCAAAATTTCCCGTTGGTACCACAACATTAATTTTTTCATTAGGCTCAATTTCACCATTGCTTAACAATCTTGTATATGCATATACATAGTATACTATCTGTGGAACCAAACGACCTATATTAATTGAATTTGCCGAAGAGAATTGAAATCCATTTTTGTCCAATTCTTTCGCCAACTCTTTATCTCCAAAAATATTTTTTACGCCTGTTTGCGCATCATCAAAATTCCCTGTAATTCCAACGACATGGGTATTCTTCCCTTTTTGCGTAACCATTTGTTTTTCTTGTATTGGACTCACTCCATTTTTTGGATAAAAAACAATGATTTTTGTTCCTTCAACATCTGCAAATCCAGCCAACGCAGCTTTTCCTGTATCTCCAGAAGTTGCTGTAAGAATAACAATTTCATTTTTTACATTATTTTTTCTAGCACTTGTCGTTAATAAGTGTGGTAAAATTGATAATGCCATATCTTTAAATGCAATAGTAGCACCGTGAAACAATTCTAAATAATATGCTCCATCTGCTTTTACCATAGGTGCAATCTCTTGTGTATCAAATTTCTCATCATATGCTCTGTCTATGCAACTCTTTAATTCTTGCTCTGTGAAATCAGAAAAGAATAATTTCATTACTTCATATGCCACTTGTCTATAATCCATATTCATAAGATCATTAAGACTTACATCAAGTGTAGGTATGGATTCCGGAACATATAGACCACCATCAGCAGCAAGACCCTCTAAAATTGCCTGAGATGCAGTAACCTTAACATCTGCACTTCTTGTGCTTCTATATAATAAACTCATTTTTGTACCACCTTTTTCATAGAATTCGTATTATTATAGCATATTATTTATGAAAAAAACAAGTCTAAGATACTTAAGTTCTTTCTGCAAAATACATAGTCTCTAATTTATAATATTTTCTATCCATACTAAAATTAATTTTCATATTCCGTGTTTCTTTTTAATCTCTATTAATTATTCTTTTAAAAGTAAAAAACTCTGATCACTGCAATCAAAGTTTTTAATAAATCTAGTAAAATGTAAAGAATACATGTCCATTATATTCAAAAAGTCTCTTTAAATGTGTTGTATGCCAGCATCCTGCATTTACAGATGCTACTGTGGTGAAATAATATGCACCTTCCGAATAATCTTCCCCTAGCAAAGCACGGTTCACTGCTTCTATTGATGAATCCGTAATTGCAACGGAATAAAATCTTCCGTCTGCAATTGGTGCAAACTGTTCGCCATTTCCTTGATATATTACTTGTGTAACAGTATTTGGAAAATAACCATACTGGACACGATTAATAATAACATTCGCCACTAATATTTTAGCCTTTATATCCAAGCCTGTAGCTTCTGCTTCTACAATACGTACGAGATTGTTATAATCTTCTTCACTATAACTAATCACTGCTTCTACTGCAACTTGCTCTGTCTCCGCTTCTGTACTTACCTCTGTTTCAACAACTGTTTCCGCCTCTGTCTCAGCCTGAACTTCTTCCGCATATACTGTTTCTGAATCCGTTGTATTTAATATATCAGTAGCATTTCCTACTAACATAACCATATCATTTTCTACCACTGAATATATTACCATTTCAGAGTCTTCATCAATTACACTATATCCTTCTACTATCTTTCTCATCAAAGGATCTACTAAAGATTGGTTTTCTACAACTTCATACTCTACACTTTTAATATTTACAAATTCACTTGTAAGTGTAACTACAAAAATAAAGGCCAATGCAATTGCAATTATATATTTACTTCCATTTGTTTTCATTCGATTTTTTATACCTGTTATAAATTTTCGAAAATTTGAGATAACGTTCTTCATGTCTTCCTC
>JBFHFI010000066.1:0-11913 GCA_041583675.1 Butyrivibrio sp.
TCAGAATTGGTCAGCCCTCTTTCATATGTAAGTATCTCATTTATTCGATCTATATTTTCATTATTATTATTCGTCCCCCACACATATGTAGGAAAAGCCGTAATAATCATTATTACGGCTAAAAACATATATATTACTTTATTTTTCATTTTGCATCCTTTGTTTTATTCCCATTACCAATGTTCCTGCTGCTACCATTAAAATAATATAAATAGCAATTCCAGAAGAATCTCCTGCATTAATATCTTCATCTATATGAATCGTATAATCTGGTGCAAAGGCCAATACCATAGGTATTCCCGTTACATCTTCTTTTGAAATCGCAATCAAGTGATCTCCTGCTGTTAACGCTTCTTCCGATATTGTAATTTTTCCATCTGCATCTGTAACATATGTTGTTGTCTGAGTTCCACTTGTCCAAGTTACGGTTGCCCCTTCAACAGGATTTGTAGTTACAGTTGCGTTATATGAAGCATCATATGTTGTATCTTCACTTGTAAATATAAGTATTCCCTGTTCTATTTGTGAACTATCCACTTCTGGATATTGCATACCAACGCCAAAAGTATCCGCATAATATAACACTATAGAATCTCCATCTTCTACCGCAACAGTACTAATTCCACCTGTAGCATTCACACCATTTACCATAAATAACCATCCGTCAAATCCACCAAAATAACTTTCATTTTCTCCATTGACACCTGATACATATTTTCCATATGCACTATCAACCATGGAAATTGTAAGTGTTGAATCTAAGGAATCTACATACTCCAACACTTCCTCAACAGTTGTTGCAGAAGTTGAAATTGTATCATAATACATTGTTTGATCATACCCTTCAATCCTTAAGGTAACTGTTTTATTGTCTGTTCCCGCAAATACAGAAACCCCAAAACATCCAATTAATAATATGACCGCCGTTATAAAAGCACCTATCTTTTTCATTTTTCTCTCCTATTTCTAAATATTCTATTACTTCATTCATGGTTGCTTTCTTTTATTCCATGCAATGAAAAACGCTCACAGACAAGCTGTAAGCGTCCATAAACAGGTTTTTATTACAACCTGATAATGGCTTCACCTTTCTTTGCCCAAAAGTGTACAAACCAAAGTTTTTATAAAACTTTATCAATATAATGAGCGATCTGGCTTAAGGTTACCCTCTTACAGTTATGGCTGTAGCTTCGGATTCTAACCGAATTCTCTCATTCACATATTGAATCTATATCACATCTATCTATTTTTTATAAAATTCCACTTTCTCCAATCAAATCAGAAATTTTTTCTAACTCCTTGACTGTTTTAACCAAAGCAAATCTAACATATCCTTCTCCAGATGGCCCAAACGCAGTTCCTGGAGTTCCAACAACTCCTGCATTATCAATTAAAGCTTCACAAAATGACTCTGATGAATATCCATGAGGAACTGGTAACCATACAAACATTGTTCCTTGAGAATCTTGAATATTCCATCCATATTTTCTCAATCCATTTAATAGAGCATCTCTTCTATTTTGATATTCCACACATTGTTGTTTCACACTATCTCTAGGTCCTCGCAATGATGCAATAGCAACTTTTTGAGTTAATTTAGACATTCCAAAATCATATTGACTCCTCAATAATTTCAGTCCCTGTATAATGGATTTATTCCCAATGCAAAAAGATATTCTAAGTCCCGTTACATTGTAAGATTTTGACAAAGAAAAAAATTCAATCCCAACTTCTTTTGCTCCCGGTAAGGAAAGAAAAGAAAATCCTTGTTTATCATCAAAAACAATATCTGAATATGCATTATCATTAATAATGAAAAAACCATATTGATTCGCATATTGAATTGCTTGCTCATATACATATCTAGGTGCAAAAGCTCCCACAGGATTAGATGGATATGATAATACCATATATTTTGTTTTCTTTAATATTTCTTCTGGTATTTCTTTGAAATTTGGAAGAAAGTCATTTTCATTCACTAATTTATAATAATGAATTTCCGCCTCACCCAAATAAGACCCTATTTCAAAAATTGGATATCCTGGGTCTGGCAAAAGCACAACATCCCCTGGATTCAACATTGCTAATCCCAGATGTCCCATTCCTTCTTGTGTTCCATTTACACTTGTAATTTCATCTGTTTTTATAATTGTTTTATATCTATTTTGGTAAAATTCAACGACTGTATCTAATAATTCTTCCGAATCCCCCAATGAATATTTATAATTCTCTGGGTCTTTACATGCCATAGCCAATGTTTCCATAATATGCTTCGGAGGTGCAAAATCCGGTGTTCCTACTGATAAATTATAGATTTTTCTTCCTTGTTTTATCATTTTATTAATTTTTTCATCCAAAGATGTAAAAATACCCGTAGAAAAATGTTCCAACCTCTTTGCATATTTATAATCCATTTCTATTCCCTCCGTACCTATAACACATTCTCTCTTATAAAATATATTACATCAACCTTTATTGATTTGCAACAAAGTCTCCATACCCAAAGTCTATATCTATTCATAATAAAATAGTATATCTACTCTTTTATAATTTACTTACATTATTAAATTTTGGCATTTTCTTTTTATTTTGAATGTTTTTATTTTGAACAAGTACTTCTTCAGACTCATAATTATTTCTATAAATCTTTAGAGAAACAAAACATACAATTCCTACTACCACAGCATATCCTACAATCGTCACAATATAATGTATCATGTCTTTTGCTCCTAAATAAAATACAAACTCTAATGCTGTATATGCTCCTATTACAAATAAATACCATTTTTTATCTATTTTATTCTGATAGGTCGCAAACATTGGAACTGTAATTGCCAAATGAAATATCATAAATGCCAATGTTCCCGCAATAAAACCTACATAATCTTCTGTTGTGTAATTAATTACAATAAATAAAGTATCTATTAACTGTGTAAACTCTTCTTGTGTCTTTGCTGAAGATACTATCGTTTCAATTCCTTCAGAATTAATCATCATACATGTGGATGAAATCATAAAAAAATTAATCATCGAAAAAAGAGCTTCTGCAGAAAACATGCCTACTCCATATGAAATTCCTTCTGCAAATGTTTGTTTTCTATATGAAAATACCTTATAAGAAATCCAACGTCCTAAAAAGATGTAAATAGATGCCATTATAGAATATATAATCACTTTTGCTAGATCTGAATCTTGGAAAAATTCAAAAGGCGGAAAAGCAAAAAGAATTTCAACCAATGATCTAACTGCAAAATATGCAAAAATAAGATAAATCGAAATTCCCCCAAAAAATCCAAACATAGGAAATTTATGCCTTTTCCTTAAAACAATAATTCCCATAAGAAATATTGCAAAAACTACTGTCAGTCCAAAAATAACTGTATAAAAACTAGATGATGGCACCACCGCATCTAAAGAATATCCTTCCGGTATATCAAAAGATATCTCTGAATTAATTATATTATTTATCATATTCACTCTCCCTATCCTAAATTTAAAAGGCTGCCTTGTGTTACTTCTATAAGTAACCAGTGCAGCCTCTTACATAATCTTATTGAATGACAATATACTTTTTGTTTAATATTTATAATAAATATATTTGAAAAAGGCACACTGTAAATCTAGATTATCAAATGCCTCATTAAATTCTTGCAACATTAGTTGCCTGTGGTCCCTTAGCACCATCTACAACTTCGAATTCAACATCTTGGCCTTCTTCAAGAGTCTTAAATCCATCCATACTAAGTCCTGAATAATGAACAAATACGTCATTTCCATCTTCATCTGAAATAAATCCGTATCCCTTCTGATTGTTAAACCACTTTACTGTCCCTTTGTTCATGGTAATACCTCCAAAAAATTTAAATATGTTTCCGTGTCGTGCACAATAGTCTTATTTGTTATTTTATATACAACAAAAATTATTCGTGTCACTCACGATATTTTAAATTTATCACAACATCACTAATAAGTCAAACAAATTTATAAGGTATTTTTATCAAAAATTTAATTAATAAAAGTCTTTAATTCATCTACACTAAATTCATAAGATGCGTTACAAAAATGACACTTAACTTCTATACTTTCTTCATCTTTAATAATATTTTCCAATTCACTTTTTGCCAAAGAGGCAATACTTCTAGAAACACGTTCTTTGGAACAATCACATTGAAATCCCACTGGAACCGTCTCCAATATTCGTAAGTCAAAATCCCCCAAAATCATTTCTAAAATATCTTCCGGAGTCTTTCCACTGGCTAATAAATCCGTTACAGATGTAATTCCTGATATCTTTTTTTCTAAAATATCAATTATTTCATCCGTAGCATCTGGCATAATTTGAATAATAAAACCACCCGCTACATCCACAGTATTTTCCTTGGTCATCAAAACACCCAATCCCACAGAAGATGGTGTTTGTTCACTTGTAGCGAAGTAATAGGTTATATCCTCTGCTATTTCACTTGTTATTAACTCGCAACTTCCACTATAAGGTTCTTTTAATCCCAAATCTTTAATTACCGTAAGAATACCAACTCCAACTGCACCTGCTACGTCTAGTTTCCCTTTGGAATTAGCTTGTAAAAACACCAATGGATTTGCAGCATATCCTTTAACATGTCCCTTGGAATCAGCTGTAACCAATAACATTCTCGCTTCTCCTGAACCATCCACTTTTAATGTTAAAAGATCTTTTTCCCCTTTCATCATTGATCCCATAATCGCTCCTGCTGTAAGCAAGCGTCCAAGCGCAGCTGTAATAATGGGACTTGAATTATGTTTACTTCTAGCTGTTTCCACTGTATTTTTGGTATTTGCAGCATATGCTCTGATCTGACCCCCTGCAGCAGTTGCTTTTATAATATAATCATTCATTTTAATCATCCTTTCTCTCAAGAACATAATATACGCGTTCTTCCATAAAATTTGCTTTGGTTTTGAAATCCATCCCGAATAGATATTTTACAGAAAGACCAGCTTCCATTGCCGCTTGTCGTACTTCTTGTTCTGTAAAAACATGTTGTGAATGCATCTCGTTATATTTTTTATAATAATTCTTAAATCTCTTTATAAAAAAAGTCAGATAATAATTATTTATTTTGGTATTTTCCTGATATTCATTTTCCCATATATAATATCCATTCTCTGTTTCATCGGTAAAAACAGAATCTCCAAGACTTTTATAAAAGGCCTCTGTTTTTAAATCAAAAATAAATTGTCCACCTTTTTCCAACCCTTTATATATTCCTTGAAATGTAAATTGTAAATCAAAAAAATCTTCTAAATAATTCAAAGAATCACAAACAGAAATAATAACTGGATATTTATTAGGAACTTGCAATATTCTCATATCTTGTAAAAAATAATTAATTTTATACTTTGTTTTTCTGGTTTTTTTTATGGCTACCTGAATCATTTTTTCTGAAAGATCCACTCCCGTCATAGTATAACCCTTTTCTGCCATCTGTAATGTAAAATTTCCAGTTCCACAACCCAATTCTAGAATATCACTATTTTTAAAATTATTTTCACATAAATATTCATCTATTTGACTCGCCCATTTTTTATATGGAATCTCTGACATAAATTGATCATATTCTTCTGCAAAAATAGTATATTCTTTCATGATATTTCTCCTTTTATAAAAATATAATTTCTTGATTATTTTCCTCTATTATCCTATACTAATATAAAAATATAATGATTGGATATATATGAATAAAAATAAGTTAAAACAAGTTATTAGAAAAAATCATACACAGAGAGCTATTCTCCCTTTTATTCTTTTGATATGTACTATTATTCTTTTTACAAAACTTTTTAACAATAATTTTCAACCTGTAAAAGTGAATAATTTATCTGAAATAACTTCTTTATATAATGAACAAAATAATTTTGTAACACTTACCGTTGATAATCTTTATTACGCCGGTCTTGACTATTCTATTCAAGACAATATTAAAGGTCATGTATATTATACCCTAAGTAATGGTGTTTGTTATCTTTTTATTATGTCATCGTCTTCTGTTCCCGAGGATTTATCTTCCTTAGAAGATGTAACTTTAAATGCACAACTTACAAGTAATGATGTTTTATATTCTGATATTATTACAGCTTTATCTGAGGATTTAAATTTTTCTGAAGACCAATTATCCGATGTGACAATTCCGATTATTGTAAATCAATATTCTTTTGCCCATAGTTTAAATATGTTATCCATTATTATTTTATCTTCCGTCGGAGTAATCTTATCCATACTCCTATTAATACAAATTTTGGCTATTATATCACCTATATTTTCACCTTCTGTGTATTCCCTTCGAAAACATGGAAATCTAAAAACTTTATTCGCCATTGCAGAACTTGAATTCGATACAGCAACGGCTACTGGAAGAAAAAACATATTTATAACAGAAACTTTTATTATATCCATCAATAAATATGATCTTGATATTATACCTCTTGATAGTATTGTTTGGATTTATAAATTTAACGAATTTAGAAGAAGCTTTTTTCAACAGAAAATGTTCCGTCCATTATGCATTGTTACAAATGATAAAAGACGATTTAAAATCCCCCATGTATCAGAGGCTGCCTCTAATAGAATTATAAATACCTTACAAGATCGTTATCCAGAAATACTAGTTGGCTATGATGCAAGAACAAAATCTACAAATTAAAAAATCCCACTCTATAGACCAGCATTCCTCTATAGAGGGGATTTTCTTTATTTACCACAGCATTTTTTATATTTTTTACCGCTACCACATGGGCATAAATCATTTCTTCCCACTTTTTTTTCTTTTATAATTGTACTAGACATTTTTTGTTCTTTATATAATTCTTTTCTTCTATCTACATCAATTAAATTATCCCACTCTGCAAGAGTATATAACCACTCTGCTTCTGCTTCAACCATATTTTTGTATAAAAGTTCATGGTTATAATCAAGAGACACTTCTGTATTCTCATCCATTGTTTCAATTGGATTAGCTGTATTTAAACTATCATTAATACCATCTAAAAACCCAACCATTGTTAATAATTCAACTTCAAACTTGTCAGCAAGCTCTTTTACTGTTCCTTTTACTATTTCCTCAGGGTGCGTTAAAATTTCTTTGTATATCCCCTGCTCAATATTAAAATAACTAGCCCAGAACATTTGCTCTTTCTCAGGTGTTGTATCTTGTTCATATGCCATTTTTCTCCATGTCTCAAGTAATGCCATCACTATATCTCCTAACTATATATCAATAATTTATCATCCTATTGGACTTTAGAAGTATATAACATTAAACCATTTCCGTCAATATTCTAATCTTTGAAATTTTCTTTTTTATAATCATCTTGCCATATTTTGATTCAAAATGTATAATCAGCAAAGAGACTACTTCACAAAAAAAACTATGAGGTATTATATTATGAACAAGAAAAAATCTTTCAAGCAATTATTTGCTATTGGCGCCATTGTTTTATTAGTATTCATGTATGCAATTTCCATTGTTTTTGCACTTATGAATAATGAATTGGGATTTAAATTACTTCAACTGTCACTTGCGATGACTTTTTTTATACCTGTTATTATTTATCTTTTTATGATGTTTTATAAACTATCTCATAAAAAAGATGACGCAAATGAGGAAAAAGATTCTTTTGAAAACAACGAACATATCTAAAACCCAGTGCACATAAACGATCACACTATTGTGTGGTCGTTTTTCTATAAACGCACTTTTTAAATTTGCGTAAAATAGACCATTCGACCATAAAAATACCTCCTAATTAGATTTTGGTTATTCACCATATCTTCTTAGGAGGTCTTCTATCAAAATATTAAACTCTTTATTTTATAATTTACTTGTTCTTTTAATAATCTCATTTCTTTTTGGTCCATTTGATACCATAGTAATTGGAACACCTAATTCATCTTCAATTGCCTGAATATAATTCTTACATTCAACTGGTAATTTATCAAAATCAGTAATTCCACGTATATCAGATTTCCATCCTGGAAATACTTTTATAATAGGTTTTGCTTTTTCTAATTTATAGGTCACTGGAAAGTCTGTTATAACCTCTCCATCTATTTCATATCCTGTACAAATTGGAATTTCATCTAAATAACCCAACACATCCAAAACTGTTAAAGCAACTTCTGTTGTTCCTTGCATTCTAACACCATATCTAGTTGCTACTGCATCAAACCAACCCATTCTTCTTGGTCTTCCAGTTGTAGCTCCATATTCTCCACCGTCTCCGCCGCGTTTTCTAAGTTCATCAGCTTCCTCACCAAATATTTCACTTACAAAAGCACCTGCTCCAACTGCAGATGAATAAGCTTTTACTACAGTGACTACATTTTTAATTTCTTGTGCTGGTATTCCAGCTCCAATTGCTCCATAAGCAGCAAGTGTAGATGAAGAAGTTACCATTGGATAAATACCATGGTCAGGATCTTTTAAAGCTCCCAACTGACCTTCCAATAGAATTGTCTTTCCTTCTTTCATTGCATTATATAAAAACAATGAAACATCTGCAACATATGGTTCTACCATTTCTCTATATGATAATAATAATTGAAATAATTCTTCAGCATCCAAAAGAGGTTTGTGATATAAATTCTCCAATAGAATATTTTTATATTCAACTGTTCTTTGTACCTTATCTCTCAATGCTACCTCATCAAAAAGTTCGCTTACTTGAAATCCTATTTTTGCATATTTATCTGAATAAAATGGTGCAATTCCTGATTTTGTAGATCCAAATGATTTGCCACCAAGTCTTTCTTCTTCGTAACTGTCAAAATCTACATGATAAGGCATCATGATTTGTGCTCTATCCGAAACTAGAATTTTCGGTGTAGGAACCCCTCTTTCTTCGAGTGATTTAATTTCATTGAATAAGTACGGGATATTTAAAGCTACTCCATTACCAATTACACTTGTTGTATGATCATAAAATACTCCTGATGGGAGTAAATGCAATGCAAATTTTCCATAATTATTAATAATGGTATGCCCTGCATTACTTCCCCCTTGAAATCTAACGATAATATCAGATTCCTCAGCTAGCATATCTGTAATCTTGCCCTTACCTTCATCGCCCCAGTTTGCTCCAACTATTGCTCTAACCATGTGCATTCCTCCGATTCTTCAAGATGTTAACCATCCAGATTTTGATTTTTACATAGAAATAGTGTGTTGCGACCAACACACTATGACAGTATACATTATTAATTCATAGAAGTAAATGAATTTATGATAATTTAAATTGCATTTTACTTATCATCTTCTGTTTTCTTTGGTTTTCTAGCCGCAGAATCTTGTCTAGACCTGTTTTCTCTAGGCTTAAAACCATCTTTTTTATCACGATTGCCATAACTTTCTTTTCTATCACGATTGCCATAACTTTCTTTTCTATCACGATTACCATAGCTTTCTTTTCTATCACGATTGCCATAACTTTCTTTTCTATCACGATTACCATAGCTTTCTTTTCTATCACGATTACCATATCCTGAAGATCTTTGTGATTTATTCCTATCTCCATATCCTCTAGATCTATTGTATGAATTATAATCATTTCTTCCTGTTGATCTACGTCTAGCTTCTTTTTGAATGGAAACATCAAAGTCACTTCCGATTTGACTATTTAATCGTTCTTCCATAAGACTTCTAAGAATATTTTTAGCTTCTTCTTCACTAAGTGTATTCAAGAAAGTATCAAATGAAGATTCTGTTTTTTGATCTTTAATAGCTTTAATCTCTTCTGTAAGATGATTTACTCTGCTAAGCATAATTTCTTTTTTACCTGGTAATTCTTTACATACAATATCAACACCTAGATATTTCGCCAATTGACGGATATCTCTTTGTTCTTTTGCATTTACCAAAGAAACTGCTATTCCTTTTTTATTCGCTCTTCCAGTTCTACCAATTCTATGTACATATGCTTCATTATTTTCAGGGAAATTATAATTAAAAACAATATCCACATCATTTACATGAATACCTCTTGCTGCTACATCTGTAGCAATCAATATTTTGAAAAGACCTGCTTTAAATCTATCCAATGTTGCAATTCTCTGTCCCTGTGTAATATCACCATGAATAACTTCTGCACTATACTTTCTTTCGGAAAGCTTTTCCATTAGCTCATCAGCATTTCTTTTGGTTTTACAAAAAACAATACATCTATTTGGATCATAAGAATCTATAATTCTACACAATGCTTCAGCTCTTAAATTAGAAGGTGTAAAATAATATTCCTGACTAATATTTGTATCAATTGTTGTTTTTGTTACACTTGTAACATACTCATAGTTATCTGCCATATATTTTTCGGCTATTTGTAAAATGGCTTTTGGCATAGTTGCTGACAAAAGAACAACCTGCTTTTTACCCTGTGTTTGTTCAAAAATAAAATTAAGCTCTTCATGGAATCCCATACTAAGCATTTCATCTGCTTCATCCAAAATAAAAAATTTGAGTTCATTTACTTTCAAAACATTTCTCTGAATAAGATCTTTTACGCGTCCTGGAGTTCCTACTACAATTTCACAACCACGTCTAATTTTTCTTATCTGCTCTTCGATACTACTACTTCCATATACACTTACAGAATGAATTCTTGTATCTGATGAAAGTTGAACAATATCTCTTTCAATTTGAATTGCTAATTCTCTTGTTGGTGCTAATATAAGTGCTTGGATGCCTTGTTTAGGTTCTACTTCCTCTAGAACAGGTAATGCAAATGCAATTGTCTTTCCTGTACCTGTCTGACTTTTACCTAAAACATCATGTCCTGCCAAGATCAATGGAATCATTTTTTCTTGGATTTCTGTTGGAGTATGATACATTAACCCCTCAAGGGCATGTAACACGCCCGTGTTCTTTACTAATTCTTTAAACTTCATTATTACCTCTTTCTTTCGTGCAATTTTATCATTATAGCATAAATTAATCAATAAACCTAGCTTTTTATTTTTATTTATACTCAAAATACATTTTTTATATATTTTATTTCTATATTTCTTCGATATACCTTAAGCCTTCCGCACTTGTGAGTATATGAAGCATTGAAGAATGGTCCATTTTATCTTTAAATTTAAGTGTAAATGTAGCTGCTACATCGCGATCATCTATTTCCTCTCCTTTTTTTATTTCAAATTCAGACACAATAATATTATAATCTTTTAATTTTGACAAAAAGAGACTTAAATTTACTATTTTTTCAAATTCCATATATACGGATATTACATCCGTATTTCTTACTACCTTATCATCTATTTTATACATAAAATCCATAACAACTAAAATAAGCAAACCACCTATAATAGCGCCATAATAAAATCCAATCCCTGCTGCCAATCCAAGACACGCTGCTGCCCATAATCCTGCTGCTGTTGTTAATCCTTTTACTTTATTTCGTCCAGTAATAATAATAGTTCCAGCTCCCAAAAAACCAATACCGCTTAGTATCTGCGCACCCATTCTACTTGCATCAATATTTTCATAAGTCTGCGACATATACTGATTCGTTATCATAACTAATGCAGAACTAATACAGACAACCATATAAGTTCTTAATCCTGCCGGTCTACCTTTTTTTTCTCTTGCGAATCCTAAAATGCCTCCTAATAATAGTGCCAAAAACAATCTGACAATTGTAGAAACAATATTGACTTGAACTAAGATATCTGGCATAGTACGCCTCCTCTTTTTTTTCATTATCTAACATAAAAGCCCTTTCAGTCAACTGAAAGGGCTTTTATGCTATACATTTATCTCTGCTATCATTCCTAGTTCACTTTTATATTTCTCTAAAATTGGTTGAATTACTTGTGTTAAGAATTCATCCACTTGTTCTTTTGAACGTCCAGTATATTTTTTGGGATCCATAGATTTCTCTAAA
>JBFHFI010000067.1:0-11811 GCA_041583675.1 Butyrivibrio sp.
AATAATTCCAGCAACCGTATCTTTTTTCCCCATTACTTTTCTTATACTTGAGCCATATCCTTCATAACGCTCCGCAATATTTTTTAAAGATTCTAGTTTAGAAAAATTACGTACATTTAATTCATTTGTCTTTTCATATTCTTCTTTGTATTTTTTTCTTGCAGCTCTTAATTTCTCAGCTTCTTCTTGAAATTTTTGATGATTATTCTCTAATTCGGTAATTTGAATATTAATATCTTTTAACTTTTGTTCTAGATCTTCTAAAGAATCTTCATTATTCACCTCATTTGTTTTAAAATCCAATAATTTACCAGTTAATTCTGATTGTCTTATACGGATTTGTTCTAACATCATTTCATATCTTTGTATATTTGATTTAACTATATTTTTCTCACTTAAATTATCAAAAATCCCATTTTTTTTATTATCTATCTCTGATAAAATAAGCTGAATTTTTTTGGTTAAATCTTCAACTTCTTGATCTATTTGCTTTTTTTTCAAAAAAATAGCATCTGAAGAATTTGTAATATCAAATTTTTTATCCAGCAATATTTTCTTTTCATTATTTTGTTCTTGAATTTTTTCTTGAAGATTTTTAATTCGATCTACAATATAGGTATCATTAGAATTTGCTGAATTAATTTGCTCTCTTAAAAGTTCTACTTGATTGGTTAATTTCGTCTTATGAATATCTGCTTGATGACTCAATTGGTTTAAATTTTCAATTTCATTACTAATTTCATCAATTTCAATCTGTTTTTCATCATAAACTTGTTTGATTTTTTCAAATTCTATTTCTGTTTCAGCATGCTCTTCATTGACAATTTCGATTTTATCCTGTAGCTGAAGAATCTCTCCTTTTAAAACATCAGATTCTGTTAAAAAAAGGTTTACCTCATATTTTTTCAACGTCTCTTTTAATTTAATATATTCTCTTGCTTTTTCAGATTGCTTCGCCAATGGACCCACTTGTTTTTCTAATTCAGATAAAATATCTCCAATTCTAATAAGATTTTGGCTTTCATTGTCCAAACTTTTTTGAGCTGTACGTTTACGTCTTTTATATTTCACAATTCCAGCTGCTTCATCAAAAAGTTCTCTTCTATCATCTGATTTCCCACTAAGAATCTTATCTATTTGTCCTTGACCAATAATAGAATATCCCTCTTTACCAATACCTGTATCATAAAACATTTCGTTAATATCTTTTAACCTACAATTGTTTCCATTAATTAAATATTCACTTTCCCCTGAGCGAAAAACTCTTCTTGAAACTGTAACTTCATCATATTCCACACCTAAACTATGCTCACTATTTTCAATTGTTAAAGAAACATATGCAAAACTAACTGGTTTTCTAGTTTCTGTACCTGCAAAAATAACATCCTCCATACGTGAACCACGTAATTGCTTTGCACTTTGTTCTCCCAATACCCAACGCACCGCATCCGCAATATTACTTTTCCCACTTCCATTAGGACCTACAATTGCTGTAATACCATTATCAAATTCAAAAACTAGTTTGTTTGCAAAAGATTTAAATCCTTGAACTTCAATTTTTTTCAAATACATAATATATTACACCTTATTCCATAATATTTTTAAGCTTTTATTTTCCCATTTTAAGTATTGCATCATAAGCTGCTTGTTGTTCTGCAGATTTTTTCGTTCTACCAACACCTGTTCCAATCACTTTTCCATCTGCACATACTTCTACACTGAATTCTTTACAATGATCAGGACCTTTTTCACTAATTAAATTATATGCCGGACTCTCTTTATGTCCTGCTTGTATTCTTTCTTGCAAAATAGATTTACTATCTACAAACAAAGTTTTATTATCAATATCATCTAAAATATAATTATGAACAAAATCTCTGGCACATTCAATGCCTCCATCTTTGTAAATTGCACCCAAAACCGCCTCTAGTGCATCACTTGTAATGGAATCCCTGAATCTGCCACCGGTAAGCTCCTCTCCTTTGCCAAGAAAAACATACTCGTTTAAGTTAATGTTTCTTGCACAAACAGCAAGAGTGGGTTCACACACAATACTAGCTCTAAGCTTTGTAAGTTCCCCTTCCGGTTGTTTTTTATATCTTTCAAATAAATATTCACTTACTGTAATTTCTAAAACTGCATCTCCTAAAAATTCCAATCTTTCATTATTATGATATTTATCATGATAAACTTCATTTCCATAAGAACTATGTATCAAAGCAAGTTTAATTAAATTTTTATCTTTAAATTTATAGTTTATCTTATTTTCAAACTCCATCAATCGTTCCATTATGGGTTGATGTTCCTGTCTATGACGCTTTTTTTCCTCCATAACGATTCCTTTCATGCTTATACAAGCAAAAATGCGGCACTATTACCTATAAAACGACCTTATTTCAGTATGAAACAAAAAAGCCCTCAATGGGGCTTTTTTATTTTATCTCTAATATATCATTTCAACTACACGATTTATTGGAGATTAACATCATATACCACAAAAAGTGCGGTCGCTTAATTCAATGCTTTTTTAATCTGTTCAACAGCATCTGCAACAGTTACAATTGCTTCTGCTGCTTCATTTGGGATTTCAATATCAAATTCTTCTTCAATTCCCATAATAATTTGGAATACATCCAATGAATCCGCACCTAAATCATCAACAAAAGTTGTTTCCATTGCGATTTCATGTGTATCAACATTTAAAACTTCTGCAATAATTTGTTGTAACTTTTCAAACTCCATGACGCTACCATTCCTTTCATCAAAATTATATATTTTATATGTTCGCCGTCGGTTACCCTAGGGAACAGCTAATTAACTATTTGATAAAGATTGTTTTATTTTACCACTAATATCTGATTCAACAAAGGCAATGCATTGAAAAATTGAATTTTTAATTTCTTTTGCATCTGAACTCCCGTGAGATTTCACAACCAATCCATTTAATCCAATCATAGGTGCTCCGCCATATTCACTTGCATCAAATCTTTTTAATGTTTTCTTTAATGCTGGTTTTACAAGAAGTGCTCCAATTTTACTTCTAAAAGTAGATAACATTCCTTTTTTTATTTCTGACAACAATAAGATCCCAACGCCTTCAAACATTTTTAAGACACAATTTCCAACAAAGGCATCACAAACAAGTACATCTGCCTTACCCAAAGGAATATCCCTAGCTTCTACACTTCCAACAAAATTTATATCAGGACAATTTTTCAATAATGGAAAAGTCTCTTTAACAAGATGATTTCCTTTTTCTTCTTCTGCTCCAATATTAATAATACCAACTCTTGGATTTGCAACCCCCATAACATTTTCCATATAGATAGAACCCATTTTTGCAAATTGAACCAAATGGTCCGGACGCGCATCCACATTTGCTCCACAATCTACTAACAAAGAAGGTCCTTTGGATGTTGGAATTGCTGGTGCCAATGGTGGACGATCAATTCCTTTGATTCGACCTATAATCAACTGACCCCCAACTAAAACAGCGCCTGTACTTCCAGCTGATACAAAGGCATCTGCCAAACCTTTTTTTACAAGGTTCATTGCTACTACAAGAGAAGAATCTTTTTTTCTTCTAATTGCAAGAACAGGGGGTTCTGATGTTTCTATAATCTCTGTTGCATTTATAATTTCTATTTGTTCATTTTTATATGTATATTTTTTTAGTTCTTCCTTAATAACATCTTCAGGCCCAACTAACTTTACTATAACTTTAGAATTCTCGTTAACTGCCATAACAGCACCTTTAATAATTGATATTGGTGCATTATCGCCTCCCATTGCATCCACAGCAACGATTACTGAGTTACTCATAAACTTCCCTCCAAATCACCTAAATAATACCAACTCAAATAGATGATATTTCTAGACAATAATATACTAGATAATTTCATATAAATCAACTAAAAATATAAAGTTTTCACGATATAACAAAATACATCAAGTTCACATATGAAATTTTCAACAAAAAAAGCCTTTCGGCATGCCGAAAAGCCTTTTATGATTAAGCTTCCTGTGAAATAATTTCTTTCTTATTATATGAGCCACAAGCTTTACACACTCTGTGAGACATCATAAGAGAACCGCATTTGCTACACTTAACTAAATTAGGTGTGCTCATTTTCCAGCTAGCTCTTCTTTTATCTCTATGTGACTTTGAAGATTTATTCTTTGGACAAATTGACATGGTATACACCTCCTTAACGCTACCCGCTACATATACTGTATTGGATTATTTATCACCAAAATTCTTGAAAATATCACTAATAACGGACATTCTTGGATCCGGAACAAATGTATCACATTTGCAGGAGCCGTTATTGAGATTCATACCGCACTTTGCACAGATTCCTTTGCAAGTATCCTTGCACAGAACCCTTATAGGTATATTAAGTAATATTTCATTATAAAGCATTTTGTCAATGTCAATTGTATTTCCATCAACAAAAGATTGGTCCTCCATATCTTCTGTAATTGACTCTACATCAAAATAGATATCTTTACAAATTTGAAAGTTTAAAGATGTTTCGACTTCATCTAAGCATCTTGCACATGGTATTCCAAGTACAATATGAATATCACTTTCAATATGGACTGTTTTTTTCTTGGAACTCAATGCACTTATCACAATAGGCTCTTTACGAAGTACTGTAAAATCCCCCATATTTGATGATAAAGTTGTCATCTCAAATTCCGATGTGGAATTTATTATAGTTCCTGTATTCAATAGAGCTTTTGTTAAATCTAAAACCACAAAAACACCTCACTTATTTATACATTCTTATAAAAACAATTATTATCCTATTGAAAAATCAACATCTATAATTCTCATTTTCTCAGAAATCAATACAGGTAATAAATGGACACCCGTATCATTATACTAACGACTTATTTTTTTGTCAAACACTTTTTTATTTTTTTACCAAATCCACAGTTTCTCTTGCAATTGCAAGTTCTTCATTTGTTGGAACTACTGCTATTGTAACCTTAGAATCTAAAGTAGAAAGAATCTGCTCTTTACCTCTACATTGATTTGCTTCTTTGTTAAATTGGAATCCTAGGTATTGAAGATATTCACAAACGCCTTCACGTACACCATGATCATTTTCACCAACTCCTGCTGTAAATACAATCGCATCCACACCATTCATAGCTGCTACATAAGATCCAATATGTTTTGCTACGCTATAACAGAATGTATCAAGCGCAAGTTTTGCATATTTATTTCCTTTACTAGAAGCATCCCATAAATCTCTGAAATCACTAGATAATTCTTTTGATAATCCATACACACCAGATTTTTTATTAAGTATATCCATTACTTGATGGATTTCCAAATTTTCTTTATCTGCAATAAATTCAATAATTGAAGGGTCAATATCTCCACAACGTGTTCCCATAATTAATCCTTCTAAAGGAGTTAACCCCATTGAAGTATCTATACATTTACCATATTTAACCGCTGATAAAGATGCACCATTTCCCAAATGACATACAATTGTTCTCATTCTTTCGTATGGCACGTTTAACATTTCTGCAATTCTATGTGAAACAAAGCTATGACTTGTTCCATGAAAACCATATCTTCTTAGCTTATATTTTTCATAATATGCATATGGAAGTCCATACATATAAGCCACTGGAGGTAATGTTTGATGAAAAGCAGTATCAAAAACAGCAATATTAGGAGTTGAAGGCATTAATTTTTGACATGCATGAATTCCAATTAAATTT
This sequence comes from Butyrivibrio sp., assembly GCA_041583675.1. Taxonomy (GTDB): domain Bacteria; phylum Bacillota; class Clostridia; order Lachnospirales; family Lachnospiraceae; genus Eshraghiella. Next base: position 5,743 of record JBFHFI010000067.1, read on the forward strand.
GCCGGATTATGCAAAGGTGCCAAATCATTACAAGACTCAATCGCTTTAATAACTTCCTCGTCAATAATTACTGAAGAAGTGAATTTTTCACCCCCATGTACTACTCTGTGCCCAACAGCACCTACTTCATCAAGAGATTCAACAACTCCTGTATTTTCATTTGTAAGAGCTTCAAGAACAAATTTAATAGCTTCTGTATGTGTTGGCATATCTTTAAATTCTATTTCTTTTTCTCCATTTTCAGGTTGATATGTAATTTTACCATCAATTCCAATTCTCTCACATATTCCTTTTGCCAAGAGATCTTCTGATTCAGAATCAATCAATTGAAATTTTAATGAAGAACTTCCACAATTTAATACTAATACTTTCATATTATAATCTCCTTTTAGTAATCATTTGCCTGTGCTTGAACTACTGTTATTGCAACAACTCCAACAATATCAGAGGAAGAACAACCACGGGATAAATCATTGACAGGTAACTTTATTCCTTGTGTAATTGGACCATATGCATCCGCTTTTGCTAGTCTTTGTACTAATTTATAACCGATATTTGCTGCATCTAGATCAGGAAAAATCAAAACATTCGCTTTTCCAGCAACTTTAGAATCAGGCGCTTTTGTTTCAGCTACATCATAACATATTGCTGCATCAAGCTGTAATTCTCCATCTAGTAAAAAGTCAGGCTTTGATGCTTTCGCAATATCAACTGCTGCTTTCACCTTATCTACATCACTATGTTTTGCACTGCCCATTGTTGAATGAGATAATAATGCTACAATTGGTTCTTCTTGCACGAGTAATCTATAAGATTCTGCAGAAGAAAGTGCAATTGATGATAATTTTTCTGGAGTAGGATTTTGTTCAAGACTACAATCACCAAATACAAATGTTCCATGATGACCAAATTCACAATCAGGTACAACCATAACAAAAAATGAAGATACTAATTCAGTTCCTGGTTTGGTCTTTATTAATTGTAATGCAGGTCTAAGTGTATTAGCAGTTGAATGTGCCGCTCCTGAAACAACTCCATCTGCAGCTCCTTCTAATAACATCATACATGCAAAATAGATATAATCTGTGGTTAAAAGTCTTTTAGCTTCTTCTAATGTCATTCCTTTAGCTTTTCTGAGTTCATAGAGTTTATTTGCATAATCATCTAATTTATCAAAAGTAAATGGATCTATTACTGTAACCCCGTTTGTATTGAATCCTTTACTGTATTTTTCTTCTTCTTCTTTTGATGCTATAACTATAATATCAGCTATTTCTTCATTGACAATTGTCTGTGCTGCTTTCCAGATTCTTTTATCCATTCCTTCGGATAAAACAATACGTTTTTTGTCAGCTCTCGCTCTACTTGTAATCTCTTTAATAAATGGCATTGTATCAATGACCCCTTTCAAATTTAATGTTTTTTTAACTGAATTCATTATACCCCGAAAATATTCGTTATACAATGAAAAAATACAATTTGACTATGTATACTAGAACTTTTATAATGTTAAAATAAGCACTAAGAAATCGAGGAAACCTATGAAAACACTGGGAATAATAGCAGAATACAATCCATGCCATAAGGGTCATATATACCACATTGAACAGTCAAAAATACATTCTGGAGCCGACTGTGTTGTCATTATTATGAGTGGAAACTTTGTTCAAAGAGGTGCTCCGGCCATTGCCGACAAATTTTTTCGTACTGAACTCGCTTTAAAAAGCGGGGCTGATCTGGTTATAGAACTACCAACAATCTATTCTTGTGCCAGTGCAGAATTCTTTTCAAAAGGAGCCATTTCTATCTTGGATTCCTTGCAAATTGATTATATTTCTTTCGGAATGGAAAAAGGAACACTCAATGATTTGTCAGAAATTGTAAATATACTTTGTTCACAACCTTCTACTTACAGAATACTTTTAAAGTCATTTTTAAACAAAGGATATAATATGCCAACTGCAAGAGAAAAAGCATTGGTCTCTTATATGGAAAACGATATATCAAAAAAAATGATTGCCACTCCTAATAATATATTGGCAATCGAATATTTAAAAGCACTTTCTGATTTACAATCTAAAATACAACCTATTGGAATTACTCGTAAATCCAGCAATTATCATGATCAGACATTTACAGGTAAATACCCAAGTGCTACTGCTGTTAGAAATATGATTATAAATCAAGATTTTTCCGGAATTGATAAAAGTTTAGACGAAAATGTGGCAAGCTTAATTAAATCAAATTACAATTCAAAATTACCAGTTTCATTGAATGATTTTTCTGATTTTCTTTATTATAGTTTACATATAAATAAATATAAACTGGAAGATTTCTGGGATATTGATGAAAACTTAGCAAATAGAATAAGGTCCATTCTTGAAAACGGAGAAATTTATACTTATACACAGATGATTGAAGCTATAAAAAGTAAACATTTAACCTATACACGTATTAGCAGGTCTTTGCTTCATGTTATGTTAAATATAAAATCTAGTGATATTACCAATTACTTAAAAAACCAAGCATCCCCTTATGCCCGAGTTCTAGGTTTTAATTCAGTTGGTCAGCAATTTTTAAATAATATAAAACACAATGAACATATCCAAATCATTACAAAACCAGCTCAATTTATAAATAATACGGATGAATTATCCAAACAAATATTTGAAACCGACTTGTTTGCAACTACACTTTATAACGCTATTCTACAAAAAAAATATGGAACGACAACTGTAGATGATTACAGAAATCGCCCCATTATTATTTTGTAAAAAACACTCCACCGAAGATCTTGTCTCTAAAGAATCTTAATTTTTAAAACTATGTATAGGGGCAGGTATTCTTCCTCCTCTATTTACAAATTTTGAACAATCAAAATTATTTACTGACATTACTGGTGCATACCCTAAGAGTCCACCAAACTCAACAACATCTCCTGCTTTTTTCCCAATCGCTGGAATTAATCTAACAGCGGTTGTTTTTTGGTTAATCATACCAATTGCTGCCTCATCTGAAATAATGCCTGCAATTGTTTCTGCTTTTGTATCTCCCGGGATTGCAATCATATCAAGTCCTACAGAACATACACATGTCATAGCTTCTAATTTCTCTATATTCAAAGAGCCTTCTCTTACTGCATCAATCATTCCCTGATCTTCACTAACAGGTATAAAAGCTCCACTTAAACCACCAACATAAGATGATGCCATTACTCCACCTTTTTTCACTTGATCATTTAACATTGCTAAAGCTGCTGTTGTTCCTGGTGCTCCGACTCTTGCAAGTCCCATTTCTTCTAAAATTTCAGCAACAGAATCTCCAATTGCCGGTGTTGGTGCCAAAGATAAATCAATAATTCCAAATGGAATTCCCATTCTTTTAGATGCTTCTTGTGCTACCAGTTGACCAACTCTTGTAATCTTAAAAGCTGTTTTTTTAATTGTTTCACATAATTCTTCAAAATCTGCATCAACTAAATTAGCAAGAGCATATTTTACAACTCCCGGACCACTTACCCCTACATTAATAACAGAACCAGCTTCTGATACTCCATGAAAAGCCCCTGCCATAAACGGATTATCATCTGGTGCATTACAAAGAACAACGAATTTCGCACAACCTAAACAATCATTATCCTTTGTCAGCTCTGCAGTGTCTAATATTATATCACCCAGCAATCTAACTGCATCCATATTGATTCCAGTTTTCGTTGATCCTACATTTACAGAACTACAAATCAACTCCGTTTCTGCCATCGCTCTAGGAATAGAATGAATCAAAAGTTTATCCGCTTCTGTCATACCTTTACTTACAATTGCCGAGTATCCACCAATAAAATTAACCCCAACTGTATGAGCTGCTTTATCAAGTACTTTTGCAATTTCCACAAAATCATCCACACTTTTGCATGCAGATTCTCCAACCAATGCAATTGGTGTTATAGATATTCTTTTATTTACAATAGGAATTCCAAATTCTTTTTCAATATCCTTACCTGTTTGAACCAAGTCTTTTGCTACTGTGGTAATTTTATCATAAATTCTAGTTTTTAAAGTCTCAAGATTATCACTTGCACAGTCCAACAGACTGATTCCTAATGTAATTGTTCTAACATCAAGATTTTCTTTTTCTATCATTAAATTTGTTTCATTTACTTCATAAATATTAATCATGTTTTTACTACTCTCCCATTAAATTCTATGCATTTTATCGAAAATCTCTTCACGTTGACATTTAATTACAACCCCAATATCTTCACCAATTTCATCTAAATCTGTAATAATACCAGTTAATGTTTTTGAAGATTTTTGTGCATCTACTACCATCATCATATTAAAGTATTCTCCAACAATTGTTTGAGAAATATCAAGAATATTAATTTGATTTTCCGCTAAGTATACACATACCTTTGCTATAATTCCAACAGTATCTTTTCCTACAACAGTAATAATTACTTTGTTCATTTCTTTTCCTCTTTCTGTTTATACTATTATTATTTCTGAAGGGATATCCCTATTTGCAACTTGAATTCGGAAATCCGAGGCTTTATATGGATTATCTCCTAAATCAATCTCCATTCGAACTGTTTCATATGCCAATTCAGGAAAATTATTTTCCTTACTTAAATGTCCTAAAAAGATATATTCAATCTTATCATTGAGTATACGATTCAACATTCTTCCACAGTCTTCATTTGACAAATGACCTTTTGCTCCTAAAATTCGTTCCTTTAAATAATAGGGATAAGGACCGACTTGAACCATATTTACGTCGTGATTAGATTCAATTAACATTGTATCCAAATCCGTAAACTGCTCTATAATATCATCCGTATACACACCCAAATCTGTAATAATACCAATTTTTTTCCCTTCAGAAGACAATACATATGCCACTGGATCCAGAGCATCATGAGATACTCCAACTGTGCATATCATTAAATCCTGAATTACAAATGAACTTCCTCCTTGAATTGGATTATATATATCTGATGGTAATACACCTAGACTTTTATGTTGTTGTATAAATTGTAAAACTTGTTCTGTACCATACAAGGGAATCTTACATTGTCGTTCAACTACTCCAATTCCTTTGATATGATCATCATGTTCATGTGTAATTAAAATAGCATCAATATCTGCTAATGTTAAATGTAATGTTTTTAAACCCTCAATAATTTTCTTTTTACTAACTCCGGCATCTATTAATACATGAGTTTTTTCAGTACCAATATAGATACAATTACCACTGCTGCCACTGGCAATACTCATCATCTTCATAAAGACTCCTAACCGATATTTTATTGTGCTTTAATCATTAAAATTAATTTCGTATTGAATCATACATTGATTTTGTTATACTGTCAATTATTTTACAAATGACCATAACTCTAATTTTTCCAATAAATATCTATAATATCTCCATCTACAATATCTCCCATAAATTCAGCAGGTTTGTTATTAATATTTGTAATCAACGTTCCCCCTCCAACTTTTGTTAAATCAAAGGAATAAAAATCGAAAATATCAACAAATTTATATTCTTTTTTCCCTGATAATTTAATAGGACTTCCATTAATCATTACAAAAAGATCATTTGAAGTTTCTTCTACAACCTCCACTGTTTCATCAGACGCAATCTTCTGCTCAGTACCTAAATCTTTAGAACTTTCATCCATCTCTTGATCTATTTCTTCTTGTATATCCTGCTGTTTTTCATATTTAATTGTAAAATTCTCATATACTTTGGTAGATGAATCTGCAATATTATTATTTACTTGAATATATAATTCATCCATATTCACATCCATAAATTCAAAAATCTGTTCTATTGTATAATAATTTTCCATACAGATAGAATCTCCATTTTGAATAACATAACTATCTGTTACTGGATTCCCATTAACATAGGCTATTCTTGGACAAACAATCTTTTTTTCATTTACTATAAATGTAATTGAACTTTTATATTCAGGTAATTCCCCTACAGTAAGAAATTCCATTTCTCCTATTGTCGACTCTATAATATCAATATAATCATTTTTACTAATTGGACTGTTCATATGTG
>JBFHFI010000068.1:0-11770 GCA_041583675.1 Butyrivibrio sp.
AAAGAAGTTATTTTTTTTGATTGAGAATGTAAATACTTATGTTTGCTTTCATTAATTAAACTAGAGTCAGAATATTATATTAAATTTAAGAAGAAAAAAACAAGAGATATTGTCAAAATAGAGACAATACTTGTAGAAATCCCTAGTATTGGAGTATAATATCAGTACTATGAAATATAAAAATATTAATAATGAATTATATATATTAAGTTGGGATGAGCATCAAAGTATCATAGAAGTTCCTGAAACTATAGATGGATACCCGGTTGTAGGAATCTATAAATATGCATTTGAAGAAAGGATGGATGTAACAGAAGTAATTCTTCCTAAAACAATTAAAATTATAGGTGCACATGCATTTTATAATTGTAAAAATTTGAAGAGAGTTGAATTACACGATGGAATTATGGAATTATATGATGGTGCTTTTAAAAACTGTTATAGTATTCACTCTATTATATTGCATGCACATCAGAAAAAAGAAGGTAAAATTCGAAATATGATGAGTGAACTTGTGCAAGAACTTACATTGAGTATATACTACAAAGATGGGACTCAAAGTGAATTGGTATTTCCTACATTTGAAGATGGATATATTGAAAATACACCTGCTAAGGTATTCCAAAATGTAATATATGGAACAGGTGGGTCTTATAGGCAATGTATGCAAACAGGAAGTATGGATTATAGAGAGTTTGATCAATTATTTCCAAGGTCTGTAAGAGAAGATAGAATTGAAGCACCCGTAAAAAATAGCATTGCAAGATTGAAATATCCATATAAACTTTTTCAATCTGCGAAAAATCAATATGAAAAATTTCTAAAAGAACATCAATTAGAAGCAACAAAAGTTCTTGCAGATAGAGATAGAATAGATGGTATTCAAATTATGTGTGATAGAAGTTGTTACACAAAAGAACATATAGAAGAATCCATAGAATACGTTAGGGGACAGGGTAAACTTGAGATATTTGGGATTCTAATGAACTATAAAATAAAGAATTATCCTGTAGAAAAAAAGAGTTTTGAATTATGATAGATGATAGTATGAAACGTATTAATCTGGGAGGGAAAATATTAAATACATCCAGAGATAATTTATATTTTGATATGAGATTTATGGATATGGCATTATTTGCATTTCAATATACGCCTGCAGAAGGTAATCGATATGCAGGAACGGATGGAAAGCAGATATATTACTATCCGGATTTTTTGATCGATCTTTACCAACAAGATGTAAAGCTAAGTAATAGACTATATTTACATATGGTTCTTCATTGTATCTATAGGCATGTGTTTAGAATAGAAAATCGTAATCGAAGGATTTGGGATTTGGCATGTGATATTGCAGTGGATGCGATTACCGACGGATTACATTATAGTAGTATAAAAATGAGAATTCCAGCTATGAGGGATTCCTATTATAGAGAACTTAAACAAAATTGCAAAATATTAACTGCTGATTTAATATATTCCTATATTGAAAAGCAAGATTATTTGCCAGAGAAATTAACAGCTATGGAAAATCAGTTCCGCTTGGATGATCATAGCTTTTGGTATCATAACTCCAATGATAAAAAAACAACTATGCAAAATCAAAATAAATGGGAGGACATTAGTAATCAAATGCAAACATCCATGGAGACCATGGAAAAAGGGGCAGGTCAGGAAAATGAAAATATGCTTCAAACAATAGATGCAGAAAATAGACCACGATATGATTATAAAGAATTTTTGAGAAAATTCGCAGTGTATAGAGAAGATATGGAAGTGGATCCAGATACATTTGACTATAGTTTTTATACCTATGGTCTATCTTTGTATGGAAATATGCCTTTAATTGAACCATTAGAACAAAAAGAGGTAAAGAAGATTCAGGATTTTGTAATAGCAATAGATACTTCATATTCTTGTTCAGAAGAGCAGGTTCGTAATTTTCTACAGGAGACTTGTCAAATTTTATTTACAACAGAGAGTTTTTTTAAAAAAGTTAATATTAGGGTAATTCAATGTGATAATAAAATACAAAAAGATGACACCATATATAATGAAGAAGAAATGAAAGATTATATTAATCATTTAACAATACAGGGCAGGGGTGGCACTGATTTTAGACCTGTGTTTGAATATGTAAATTCTTTAATTGAAAAAAATGAACTTACCAATCTTAAGGGATTGTTGTATTTTACAGATGGACGGGGGAAATTTCCCAAAAGACAGACGCCATATGATACAGCATTTGTTTTTCTGCGGGAAGATTATGTAGATATAGACGTGCCACATTGGGCAATTAAATTAGAAATTTAGCGGAGGCAATAAACATGAATATAAAAAGAGCAAAAGAAGAAATTAGAAATAGTGTAAAGGCTTATCTCACAGTAAATGAGAGAGGTGAATATATGGTACCATCTATTAGACAGCGACCAATTTTACTAATGGGACCTCCTGGAATTGGGAAAACAGCCATTATGGAACAGGTTGCGAGAGAGTGCGGGGTGGCTTTGGTGTCTTATACCATTACTCATCATACGCGTCAAAGTGCGGTGGGACTTCCTTTTATTGAGAAAATGACCTACAATCAAAAAGAATATTCTGTTACGGAATATACCATGAGTGAGATCATTGCATCTGTATATGATAAAATGAATCAAACAGGATTAAAGCAAGGGATTTTATTTATTGATGAGATTAATTGTGTGTCTGAAACACTAGCACCAACTATGCTACAATTTTTACAGCAAAAAATGTTTGGGAATCATAAAGTACCAGAGGGATGGATTATTGTAACAGCAGGAAATCCGCCAGAATATAATAAATCAGTTCGTGAATTTGATATTGTAACTTTGGATCGATTAAAAAGAATGGATATAGAAGCGGATTATGAAGTGTGGAAAGAATATGCCTATATAAATCAAATCCATGGTGCGGTTATGTCATATTTAGAATTGAAAAAAGATAATTTTTATGATGTGAGAACAACCATTGATGGTAAAATATTTGTAACAGCAAGAGGTTGGGAAGATCTTTCGGGAATGATCAAAGCCTATGAGAAACTTGGATATAAAATAGATGCAGAGTTTATATATGAATATCTACAACATCCAACCATTGCAAAAGACTTTTCTAATTACTATGACCTTTATTTGAAATATCAAAAAGAGTATAAAATAGAAGATATCTTAGCAGGTCATGTTGCGAAGAGCGCATATGATAGAATTCGTCTTGCAGCATTTGATGAACGTTATAGTATTGTTTCACATCTAATTAGTGGATTAACAACGGCTTTTGCAGAGTATGCATATGAAACAGATTATGTAAGTGCTATTTTTGAAAAATTAAAAATAATCAAAGAAAAAATAGAGGTAAATGAAAACATAGGGACTGTTATGAAACAGGAAATCTCAGAGACGCAAGCTGTGATGGAGATGCAAAAAGAGGCTGGAATATTAGAAGGGGATGAACTTAGTGAAAAAAATAAAGCGTTGAAATTTTTAAAGGATATTCAATTATACAGTGATTTTGAAGACGTTAAATCTAAATTTAATATTATAAAAGATGAAATGCAGAAGAATACAAATAGAACAGAAGAAAAATTAAATAATTCTTTTGAATTTATTATAACTGCTTTTGGAGAATCCCAGGAATTAATTATGTTTGTTACAGAAATCTCTTTAAATTATTATGCGTTACGTTTTATCAATGAAATAGGAAATGCAAAATATACATTTTATGTGTCAAAATATCTTTCCGGAGATAGAAACAGAGAAATTATGAGTGAAATAGAATCTTTAAATAAAGAATAGTAGGGAAAAGAAAATGAATAATTGTAAATATCAATCAAAATGTGGCAGTTGTACTTATTTGGATAAGACCTATAAAGAACAACTAAATATCAAACAAAATAAGGTTAGTACATTAATGAAACCCATGGGAGAAGTTCTCCCAATTATAGGAATGGATCAGCCTTATTATTATAGAAATAAAGTACATGCAGTTTTTGGAGAAGATAGACAGAAAAATATACTTGCAGGAACTTATGAAAAGGGAAGTCACAGAATTGTTGATATGGAAGGCTGTCTTTTAGAGAATGAAAAAGCAGCATCAATTATTCTTACAATAAAGAAATTAATGAAATCTTTTAAATATAAACCATATAACGAAGATACTAGAAGAGGATTTCTTAGGCATGTGCTTGTAAGAACAGCCCATAATACAGGTCAAATTCTAGTTGTAATTGTGGTTGGAGATAAGATGTTCCCTTCTAAAAATAATTTTGTAAAAGCGCTTCGAAAGGAACATCCAGAGATTACAACAATTGTATCTTCTTTAAATGATAGAAATACCTCAATGATATTAGGCGAAAGAGAAGAAGTGATTTATGGAAAAGGTTATATAGAGGATGTTCTTTGTGGTAAGAGATTCAAGCTATCACCAAAATCTTTTTATCAAGTAAACTCTATTCAAACAGAAATTTTATATAAAAAGGCAATTGAATGGGCAGATTTAAAAGGAAACGAAAGAATTCTAGATGCGTATAGTGGAATTGGGACGATTGGAATAGCAGCATCAGATTTTGCAGGGGAAGTTGTTGGTGTGGAATTGAATAAAGACGCAGTGAAAGATGCACAGTTTAATTGCAAATTAAATGGATTAAAAAAAGCAAAATATTTACTTGGGGATGCTGGAGAATTTATGAGAAAGGAAGCGGCAAAAGGAAGTAGATATGATGTGGTTTTTATGGATCCACCAAGAGCTGGTAGTGATCAAATGTTTTTGGATGCAGTTGTAACTTTGGCACCTTCGAAGCTTATTTATATATCTTGTAATCCAGAAACCTTAGAAAGAGACGCTAAATATCTAAAGAAAAAAGGATATCAGATGCAAAAATGTATGCCAGTGGATATGTTTCCATGGACAGAACATGTGGAGACGGTCTGTTCTTTTGTCCCAACAAAAACCAAGTGATCAAATTGAGATTGATTTGGACTTGGATGATCTGGATACAACAAGTGCAGAGATGAAAGCTACTTATGCTTAGATTAAGGATTATGTGCAAAAAGAGCATGGACCTAAGGTTTCTAATCTGTATATTTCATAGGTAAAAAGAAAATGTGGATTGGAAGTTGGAGAGAATTATAATTTAGCGAAGTCGGGGGATGCAAGACAGCCACAGTGTCCAGAAGAAAAGAAGAAGGCGACTCTGGAAGCGTTGAAACATTTTGGGGTAAACTGAAGCTTGTAAAACTTGATAAGTAGAATAGCAACACTGGTGATTAAATTATAAATAAATTAACATATTTGATTTATTAGAAAAATTTATTAAATGAAGTGAGCCGAAAATTTAATTTAAGGTACACTTCATTTTTATGTCAATAGTGTACATGTATTGATAAATATAATATAAGCTCAAATAGCAACAGATTCATGATATATTTGTTAGCTACTTGATGGTAGAAAGTAATACAATAATTGTGAAAATAAAGAAATTTAAAAGCTATTTTAATAAAATGACTGTTGATTGTATTTACCTGACAGGTAAATTGTAAATTGACAATTAATCAAAGGAATGCTACAATGAATTTACCGGACAGGTTAATTATAAAGGCGGGTGGTTTGTTGCAAATTGAATACAAAACTAAAAAACTTGAGAAGGTATGTACAAATGCTCAAGAAGCAGAAAAACGGCATGGTCATGATATGACATTAAAGATACAGCAGCGCGTAGATGAAATTAAGGCAGCCTTAAGTGTGGAAATGATGATTCAATTTGGAATCGGTCGATGCCATCCACTAAAAGGTGATAGGAAAAATCAATATGCAGTAGATTTAGTTCATCCATATCGATTAGTATTTGAAAAACAAGGAGATGAAATTCAAATTGCGAATATTATGGAAATAGTAGATTACCATAATTAGCACAATTGAATATATTAAGGAGGTAGTACAATGGAGAGAAGCCGAACGTATGTAGCTACACCCCCAGGTGCAACCATAAAAGAGCAGTTGCTTAACCGTGGAATGAATCAAAAAGAATTCGCAGCAAGGATGGGGATGTCTGAAAAGCATATAAGTAAATTAATTCATGGTGAGGTTCAGTTAATAATTGATATGGCAAGAAGGCTGGAGATGGTATTAGGAGTACCGGCTCAGTTTTGGTGCAATTTAGAATCTATATACCGTGAAAAAATAGCAAAAGTAAATGAAGAAAATTCAATGAATGAAGATATTGAAATAGCAAGGAAAATTCCATATAAAGAAATGGCTAAAATCGGATGGGTGGATGATACCTCTAAATGGCAAGAACGAGTTATAAACTTGCGGAAATATTTTGAGGTCGCCCAATTAGAATTTTGGAGTGGAAACCTTATTCCAGGAATAGCATGTAGAAAGTTATCAACTTCTGAGAAGAGTGATTATGCTTTATTAGTGTGGGCGCAAAAGGCAAAACTTGAAAGCAGGAAAATAGATACTGCACCGATAGACATAAAAAGATTAATAAATCTTATTCCACAAATTAGAAAAATGACATTGGAAAAACCAAAGGATTTCTGTCCTGAATTAGAAAGGGAATTAGCTTCATGTGGTATAGCATTGGTTTTTCTACCACACATTGGCGGTTCGTTTCTTCATGGTGCAACATTTTATGAAGGAAATAAAATAGTTGTGGGCTTAACAGTACGTGGAAAGGATGCAGATAAGTTTTGGTTTAGTTTATTCCACGAGTTAGGGCATATTATTTTGGGGCATATCGGTAAAGTGGATGGAACAATGGAAGAAGATGAAAGTAATGCAGATATATTCTCTAAAGATACATTGATTCCAATTGAACGTTTTGATAAGTTTGTTAATGCTCCAGAAATCAACGAAAGTAGTATTTTAGAATTTGCACATGAAGTTGAAATTGATCCTGGAATTGTTGTTGGTAGACTTCAAAAAGAGGGATATATTAATTATGGATGGTATAACAGCTTAAAAACACAGTATATAATCAATGTTTAATATGGGGTTTATGTGTGGAATAATTATACTTTAGCAAGAATAGTAAGCCGACTAGATGTTTAATGTCGGCTTATTATAAAAGGGAAGTTGGTAATAATGATTTTTATAAACTATAATCATCAGGATGAACAATTAGTAGACATGGTGGCGAGAAAGCTTGAGTTAGAGTTTGGTAGAAAAAATATATTTTATGATAAATGGTCGATGCAGCTTGGTGATAGTATAATAGGAAAAATGAATGAAGGATTAGAAAAATTCACAATGTTTTTTTCTTTCACGAACAGTCTAACTAGTAAAATGGTTGGTAAGGAGTGGTAAAGTGTACTAAAAAGAGTAGTTGATCAGAATCTACAATTTATTCCGATAAGAATAGCTGATTGCAATCCACCTGGAATTCTTACTGACACATTATATATAAATTTATATGGGATAGGACTATATGATGCTGTTTCACAGATGAAAAGTGTCGTGAAAGGCGATAATACATACAAGTCATTAAACGACATAGAAAACATTAAGGCGATTGTACAGCGGATATCAGAAAAGAGATTAAGGTAGAAATACAAGCTATGCTATTTAGTGAAAATGATGCAAATTTTGCATTTATATGTAATAAGGAATTAGATGAATTTGAAGTTACTTTACAAGGTGAATCTATTTTATATAATAGCACTGGTGAAATTGATGGACATCACTGCACTTATAAAAAGCAGTGGAATGAAGATAAGGTAAATGATGCAGTAGCTGAGATTATTGGAAAACTGGTAAATAATCCAAAGTTTGAGAATGAGATTAGAACGAAAATTGGAAACAGTCTTGATACAAAAGAGTTGGAAAGGGAGCAAACCAACTTGAAGGAGTAGTTGAAACAGTTGCATGGAGCAAAGAATAAACTGGCTTCACAGATGAATCATTTATCCGTATCGGACAAGCATTATGATAAAAAATATCAGGATATGCAGGAACGCATGGATGGGATGTAGGATGAAATGGATGAATTAGAACTGTCTACTGAAGAAGATGAAAATCGCTTATTCAACATTAAGCAACAGAAAATTTCTGGCGAAAACGTCTATCAATTCCTTCTGTATTTTTCAATGGGAAAGAGGAACTTGATTGGGACAATGAAAGTACCGTTGAGACAGCCGTATTGATGTCAAAGGTTGATAAATAGAAAGTTTGAAAGTGTAGAAAATAAGGAGTTTTGCTTATTTTGTTGATTTGCAGAATGGCATAATCCCTTGTTAAATGAATGCTTTGTGGGGATCTATTCATTGTGAAAAAAGGCATATTTGAGTGGATAGAATTACTTTTTGTTAGTGTTATATGTTAATTCTCAAGGTTGGTATGATCCATATATATATTGAAAAAATAATTTATAGGAGGTTTTATAAAATGAGATTAGATGGTTTTGGATTGTTTGTGAAAGATATGTCATCTATGATTTGTTTCTATCGAGATGTCTTAGGATTTGAAATCAAAGAAAGCGAAGATACATCAAATGTATATTTAATTAAAGATAATACTTTGTTTTTGCTTTATGGAAGAAGTGATTTTGAAAAAATGACAAGCAGGAAATATGAGTATAATAAAGGTATTAATGGTCATTCTGAGATTGCACTTTATGTAGACACTTTCGAAGAAGTAGATGAAGAATATGCTAAGGCAATTAGTAAGGGAGCTATTCCAATCCTAGAACCCACAACAGAACCTTGGGGACAAAGAACTTGTTATATTGCTGATCCAGAAGGGAATTTGATAGAAATAGGGTCCTTTAATAAGTCGTGGGAGAGGTAAATTCTAATAATTTGTATGGGATTTTAAGATTTATTTGGAGTGTATTATAGTAGAAAATAAAAATTACATTTTATACCACTTAATTAAGAGTTGTACTCATCAATGTAAGGTACAACATATGCTAAAAATGAATCTAGAAGCGAGGATATAAAAGGAGCTAAGTATGGTTATTCGAAAATATAAAACTAAAGATTGTAGTTTTATGGCAAAAATTTTTTATGAGACTGTTCACGCCATTAATAAAAGTGATTATACAAAAGAACAACTCGATGCATGGGCAACGGGTAGGGTGAATCTAGAAGTATGGGATTGTTCTTTTTTGGAACACAATACTTTAATTGCGGAAATAGAAGATGAAATTGTTGGGTTTGCAGATATGGATAAAGGTGGATATTTGGATAGACTTTATATTCATAAGGATTTTCAGAGAAGAGGCATTGCTACAGCTTTGATTCAGGAGTTAGAGTTAAATGCTCGAAAAATAGGAGTATCTACTTTTGAAACATACGCATCAATTACTGCAAAGCCTTTTTTTGAAAAACAGGGCTATATATTTCAAGTAAAAAATCATGTTGTTAGAAATGGGATAGTAATAGTAAATTATAAAATGGTTAAGAATACATAAAGGTAGGGTGTATGATTTATATTAAAACTATTATTTTTAATATCTAATAGAATGTTGGAAAGTCCCCCTCAGAGCATTTGCTCTTGCGGCGGAATGGTGAGGAGTTTTTAAAGATCGTTTTTTTCATTTTGAAAAAAGCGGTTTTTTTTATTAAAGTTCATTATAAGTGAAAATATTTTGTATATTGACATTGCTAATACTATTAGTTATAATGCTAACATATTAGCTAATACTATTAGCTAAATACGATAATAGTTAGTAAGTAATAATGTAATGATTTTTTTAAATTATTAAAGGGAACATAGGCTGAACAATAATAGGAAAATTGAGGTGAAATAGGATGTATAACAAGCTAGCAGATGAATTGTTAACAATACAATTATTAATGACTAGACTTCATAGTGAAGTTAATAGTCCTAAAAATGTACAAGGAGAAAATGGAGTTATTATTTATTTAGATAATACAGAAGAAAAGTCTACACCAAGCCAAATTTCAGAATTTCTAGGGGTTACAACAGCAAGAATGGCAAGTATTCTTAATATTCTTGAAAAAAAGGGAATGATCAAAAGAAGTATGGATACTGAAGATAGAAGAAAAGTGATGGTTGAAATGACAAAAGAAGGAAAAGAATATGCGGCAGAAGGTAAAAAAAGAGCTATTTCTAAAGTGAGCGGTCTACTTGAAGCACTTGGTGAAGATGATGCAAAAGAGTATGTGCGAATAATGAATCGAATAGTTCAATATTTAGAAAAAGAGAAAGAAGGATATATTAATGATTAAGACTTTAACCAGTCAACTTAAGCAGTATAAAAAATCTAGTTATTTAACTGTATTTTTTTCAGTACTGGAAGTGGCAACAGATGTTACAATACCATTTATAATGGCATTGATTATTGACCGTGGAATCAGTGCGAGTAATTTATCTCAGGTTTATTTTTATGGAGGAATTATGATAGTTACAGTTATGGTAGGCTTAATAAGCGGCGCTTTAGCAGCTAATTTCGCAGCTGAAGCCTCAACAGGATTTGCCTATAACTTAAGAGATAAAATGTTCAAAAATATTCAGACATTTTCATTTAGCAATATAGATAAATTTAGTACTCCAGGTTTGGTTACACGTTTGACAACAGATGTAACCAATATGCAAAATTCATATCAAATGATTATAAGATTGTTTATTAGATTTCCATTGATGCTCATAAGTGCAATTATAATGTCGATTTTAATTGCACCTGAAATAGGTTCAGTTTTTATTTTTATAAGTATTTTTCTAGGTGTGGCATTAGCCTTTATAATTAAGAAGGCATTACCAATATATGGAGAAGTGTTTGCAGGGTATGATAATCTTAATTCAAGTGTACAAGAGAATATAACAGGTATTCGTGCGGTTAAAGGTTTTGCTAGAGAACCTTATGAAAAAGGAAAATTTGGTGTGGCAGTTGAGAATTTATTTAAAAAGTTTACAAAAGCAGAAAGTCTATTAGCTTTTAATAATCCGATTATGATGTTTGCAATTTATGGTTCTATGATAGGTGTTTCATGGCTTGGAGCCAATATGATAGTGGGCGGAAAGCTAACAACTGGGGAATTAACCAGTTTGTTTACATATTTAATGAATATACTTATGAGTTTGATGATATTATCTTTACTTTTCGTTACGATTACGATGTCGGCTGCAAGCGCAAGGCGTATTTCAGAAGTGATTGTTGAAAAAGCAGCAATCGTCAATCCTGACAAACCTATAATGGAAGTTTTAGATGGTAGTGTTGTTTTTGAAAATGTAGATTTTTCATATAAGGAAGGCAGCAAGAAATATGTATTAACTAATATTAATTTTAGTATAAAATCAGGTGATACAGTAGGGATTATCGGTGCAACTGGTAGTTCAAAGTCAAGTCTTATAAATCTAATTAGTCGTTTGTATGATGTTAATAATGGTTCAGTTAAGGTAGGAGGTAAAGATGTAAGAGAATATGATCTTAAGACATTACGTGATGAAGTAGCAGTAGTGCTTCAAAAAAACGAGCTTTTTTCTGGAACAATTATTGAAAATTTGCGTTGGGGAAATAAAGATGCAAGTTATGAGGATTGTGTGACAGCAGCAAAAATGGCTTGCGCACATGACTTTATTGAATCTTTTCCAGAAGGGTATAATTCATATATTGAACAAGGGGGAAGTAATGTTTCGGGAGGACAGAAACAGAGATTGTGTATAGCGAGAACACTCTTGAAAAATCCTAAAATAATTATATTGGATGATTCAACAAGTGCAGTGGACACCGCTACAGATGCAAGAATAAGAAAATCATTTCGTGTAAATATTCCTAATACAACCAAATTTATTA
>JBFHFI010000069.1:0-11760 GCA_041583675.1 Butyrivibrio sp.
ACAAAAAATAAGAGAAAAAAATATAGTATCTTTAAAAATCGTTTGGTCATAATAACTCCTAATATAGTAATTTAAGTAAACATAAAAAAGCTGAAGAGTCCAAAGTATGTTGAAAAAATAAGATATAGAAATCCAAAACCAAAAGTGAGAGCAAATCCAATAATAAGCATGATTTTTGCTAATTTTGATTTGGATTCATATTCAGCATAATTGCCTGATTTATAAGCAGAATCAGCAAGAGTAGTAAAAACAAGACCTAAAATTCCGAAAATCTGATTGCAACAGATTAATTCTAAAATGCTAAAAGTTAATAAGCTTGAATAATTGGGTGGTGATTGATTTTGATTAGGTTGTGGGTTGTAGAAATTATTGTTATTTTGAAATTCTGACATAGATAATTCTCCTTTTTTGTATAAAATAAAATCCATTGATATATTAAAGCTATTATATCATATTTAAAATAAAATCAAAGCAATTTGAATTTGTTTTTTTTAAAAGAAATGAAACCTTCCTTTTTTAGTTTGGATAATTCAGAAGAAAGTGCACTTCGATCCACACATAGATAGTCAGCAAGTTCTTGTCTGTTAAATGGAATTATAAGTTCATCGCTATTGTATTTAACAGAAAGAACGGAAAGGTAGGATAATACTTTTTCTCGGGTGGTTCTTTTTGAAACGAATCCTATTTTTTCTGTTAATAAAATATTTTTTGCAGAGATTAGATATAGCATATTCTGTATTAATTGATTATGATAACTGCAAAGCTTGGAGCAAGGGGTGGTAAGTTTTTCACTATTGATATATAGTAATTCACTTTCTTCTAAGGAGATAATTTGAATAGAGAGAATTTCTTTTTTAGCAAAGGCAAATGATTCTCCAAAAATATGACCGGGATAGATATTAGAGATAATACTTCTATTCCCAAAATAATCATCCTGTATAATTTGTAATTGACCAGAAAGCAAGATGCCAAAAGTGTGTGAGTTTGTATTTGGAAAATCAACGAAATTACCTTTTTCATAAGAAATAATACCTTCAGATAAACAGGTTAAGACGGATTCTATTTCTGTAGTAGATAATTTTTGAAATAATTCCATAGAAGATAGAATTTCAATATATTTATTCATAAGACTCCTTTATCTTGTATTACGTTGTAAAAACAACTGACTTTTTGTTTTAATCATAGTAAACTTATAAAATAAAGTCAAGAAAAGTATATAGTAATAGATTGGAGGCAATTGTGAATCAATATTTTAATATGAAACAAACAGTATATGAGGTGACGGAACAATTTCCAGAAGCCATTGATCTTTTGGTAGGAATTGGATTAGAAAATATGAAAGATATAAAAGCAAGAGAAACATTAGGAAAGAATATTACAATAGAGCAAGCACTGCAGATGAAAAAAATAGATAAAGTGACTTTTGAAAATCGTCTTGTAGAGTTGATTGCTTCTAATAGAGAGAAAATAGATACCGCACTGGTTCAGAGAAAAGAAAACACCAAAGCGCAAGTATCATTACAAGGAGTGCTGCCATGTCCCGTAAGAATACCGCTTTTAGAAGGTTTTGAAAATTGGTTAGAAACACAAACAGATACAATAAAACAAGATTTGGATTATCAGCTTCAAGCTGCATCCATGGGAGTTGATTGGATTAAAGACTCTGTAAAGCAATCAGAAACTGCGGAAGTTTTATCAGATCTATTTATTTCAGCAGGATTTGACTTGTTTTTTGATAAACAGTTAATTGGGAAATACAAAGAACAAGGGGAATTTAAAGATTTTACACAGCTAAAAAAATATAATAAAGATTTTGAAAATGATACTATTAATTTAAGAGACCCGGATCATCAATATTCTATGTTGGCAGTGGTACCAGCGGTATTTTTAGTGAATCAAGATGAGTTGGGAGATCGTAAAATGCCAGAAAGTTGGAATGATATTTTACAACCGGAATTTGAAAATGCAGTATCTTTACCAATTGGTGATTTTGATTTATTTAATGCTATTTTACTTAATATAAATAAAACTTATGGACGTCAGGGAATAGAAAAATTAGGAAAGAGTCTTTTAAGAAGTATGCATCCATCCGAAATGGTGAAATCGCATACAAAAAAAAGTAACAAACCAGTTGTGACAATTATGCCATACTTTTTTACAAAGATGACAAAAAATGGAGGACCAATGAAAGCAGTATGGCCATCTGATGGTGCAATTATATCTCCAATATTTATGTTAGCAAAAGCAAAATCTCAAGAAAAATTACAACCTTATGTTGATTTCTTTGCTTCCAAAGAAGTTGGAGAGATTCTATCTTTGCAAGGGCTATTTCCAAGTGTTCATCCAGAAATTAATAATCCAGTGGATCAGGGCAATGAATATATGTGGTTGGGATGGGATTATATTAATCAACATAATATAGGAGAACTGATCAAAGAATTAGAAAATCTATTTGCACAGAGTGTAAAGGAGGAGACAGTATGAATTTAGTTACATTTTCAGGACCACCCTCATCAGGTAAGACTTCTGTAATATTGAAAACAATTCAAGCAATACATCAAAGAGGATTAAAAGTTGGGGTAGTTAAATTTGACTGCCTATATACAGATGATGATATTTTATATGAAAAAGCTGGAGTACCAGTTAAAAAAGGTCTTTCTGGAGCATTATGTCCGGATCACTATTTTGTAAGTAATATAGAGGAAGTTGTACAATGGGGTGTTCAACAGGAATTAGATTTGTTAATTACAGAAAGTGCGGGCTTATGTAATAGATGTTCACCTTATATCAAAGAGATTCAAGCAATTTGTGTGATTGATAATTTAAGTGGAATTAATACACCGAAGAAAATAGGGCCTATGTTAAAATCAGCGGATATTGTTGTAATTACAAAGGGAGATATTGTATCCCAGGCAGAACGAGAAGTATTTGCTTCAAAAGTGAGTTCAGTAAATGCACAAGCAGTGGTAATGCATATCAATGGATTAACAGGACAAGGGGCTTATGAATTAAGTACCTTATTGTATGATGAGCAATTAAATATAGACACAGTAAAAGGAAAAGAACTTAGATTTACAATGCCTTCTGCACTTTGTTCTTATTGTCTTGGAGAAAGAAGAATTGGTGAAGAGTATCAAATGGGGAATGTTAGAAAAATCAAGTTGGAGGATTAAAATGATAACAATAGATAAATTAAGTCATATGAAAATTAATAATATATTATCAGAGTATTCATTTGTAATAACTTATTTTGAAAATAATAAATTAGAGCTGGATGGATATGAAGAATATACATTGGATGAATATTTAAACCATTTTGATCAAGATACGATTGAAGAATGGGCAATAGATATTGTAAAGATAAAAGAAGATTTATATGTTTATATTGAACAAATGTTAAGTTTTCTGGGAGTGAAAGAAAATCAAGTAATAGAATCTCTTACCATTATTGGTGGACAGGATAAGTCAGGAAATTCAGAAACATTTGGGGAGTTAACAATTTATAAAAGTGATATTATTGCCATTGTTGGACCAACAGGGTCTGGAAAATCAAGATTATTGGGAGATATTGAGTGGACTGCAAATAAAGATACACCAACCAAAAGAGGAATTCTAATTAATCAAGAAATGCCAGATACAAAATGGAGATTTTCTTCTAGTAATAAATTAGTAGCACAGCTTTCTCAAAATATGAATTTTGTTATGGATCTTACAGTAAAAGAATTTATTGAACTGCATGCACAAAGTCGAATGGTTGAAAATCAACAAGAAATTATTGAGAAAATAATTCAAGCCGCAAATCTTTTAGCAGGAGAAAAATTTGATTTAAATACACCTGTGACATCTTTAAGTGGTGGACAATCAAGAGCATTAATGATAGCGGATACAGCTATTTTAAGCACATCACCAATTGTATTAATTGATGAAATTGAGAATGCAGGAATTGATAGAAAAAAAGCATTGAAATTACTTGTGGGGGAAGAGAAAATTGTTTTAATTGCAACCCATGATCCAACACTTGCATTAATGGCAGATAAAAGAATTGTAATAAAAAATGGTGGAATATCTAAGATTATAAAGACAACAGAAGAAGAAAAAGAGGTTTTAAAAGATCTTGAAAAAATGGATCAAATTATACATAGATTAAGAACTGAATTACGTTCTGGTGACAATGTCAAAGGAGGATTTTAAGATGCATGAAGGATGTTCAGGTAGTTTTAATGATGGAAAACAAATGGTTGATAAAGTGAGGATGATGGGATTTTCAGAACAGTATATGCCAATGCCTCTTCAAATAGGTTGTAGTTGTGGTGAAAATTTTGAAATGGAGACCTTTGAAGGGGTTTGTCCCAAATGTGGAATGGTATTTGGAGTGACTCCATGCCATGCATTTGATCCTGATAATGTAATGGCAGCAGGTATTAAATATTAAAAAGAAACATCCTTGAAAAATTCAAGGATGTTTCTTTTTATATAAGATGTGTAATATCAGGATAGATAGGTAATCCGTCTATATATTCATGTTGTACTTCACCAAGAATTAATGGCTTCAAGTATTCAACCAATTCATTTTTAACATCATTTTTTGAATCGGAAATCCAGTTAAGGGGAATGTTTTTCTCTTGATTGGCAATCTCTGATACAGGGTGACTTTCATAAGATATTTCATATGGATTATTTTGAATTCTTTTCATAGTAACCATACAACCTGATTGACCTTCTAGAGCCATATCTACGGCTTTTTCTCCAGAGTGAAAGGCTTCTTGTAAATCAGTGTATGATGCAAAGTGAGCAGCAGCACGTTGTAATACGTTTATTTCAATGGCTCTTACTTTAATAGAGAAATGATTCTTTACAATATGCTCTAGGGTTTTTGCAGCACCATTTAATTGTTGATGACCGAAATTATCACAAGAAGTGCCAGAAGAACTAATATAGTTGCCATCTATATCTCGAATACCTTCAGAGACAGCAATAATAATATTAGAATATATTTTCAAGGTATTGGTAATATCTTGTATAAATTGTTCCTTAGAAAAAGCAACCTCAGGCAAATAAATAAGATGGGGTGCTGGTTGGAATTTATTTCTAGCGAGTACAGAAGCGCTTGTTAACCAGCCTGCATCACGTCCCATAATTTCAACAATAGTAATACTTTTGGGTGCATAAATAAAAGAATCATACGCAATTTCTAATATGGATGTTGCAACATATTTTGCTGCAGAACCAAAGCCGGGGGTGTGGTCCGTTATACATAAATCATTATCAATTGTTTTGGGAATCCCAAGAATTAAAATTGGGCTATGAGTATATTCAGCATACAAAGATAATTTGTGTACAGTGTCCATAGAATCATTACCACCAATATAGAAAAAAGCTGAAATATTCATTTTATTAAATTCAGCAAAAATTTCCTTGTAGATAGAGATATCTTCTTCTATAGTAGGAAGCTTATATCTACAAGAACCTAGATACATAGCAGGGCTATTTTTAAGAAAAACTAAACTTTCTGGTTGAGAAAAAACATCAGAAAGATTTAAATAATTTGATTGAATAATACCTTCGATACCATGAATAGAACCATAGATTGTTTGAAAGCGGCTTGAGGATAAAGCACTTGAAATTACACCAGCAAGACTGGCATTGATTGCGGCTGTTGGGCCACCGGATTGTGCAATAATACAGTTTGTGTTCATTGATTTCTCCTTTTTTGAGCATGTACTGATTTTTCATACAGAGACATCATATAGAAAATATTAGAAAAAGGGAAGTGAAAAATCGAAATTTGTGAAAAAAAGTTATTTTTTATTCCAATAATATTTTCAATATACCATTTTTAAAAAAGGTGGGTTCTGTACATTTTGAATGGTCAAAGCAACAAGGTCTTTTTTTTCCAGACAATAACATGGAACAAGCAGTTTCAATTCTTTTGTTACGAGTATTTTCATTATTGGTAAAACGAATCCAACGAATCCATTCCCATCTTGCTTTTGTAGTTAATAAAGACCATTGGGATTGAATGGATGAAAGTTTTATTGCTTGCAATAAATCCGGAGGAACTGAGGGCTCAGTCCATTGATCAAGATAGGTTAGGGATAGTTGTACGAAATCTTGGTCTTTTTTTTGTAAAGCTTTTACTAAATCAGATGTAACAAAAAACCAATGACCTCCCAATCCATTGGGTTCAAGAATGGTTTCAAAATAATGGTCATCTAAATAACCACATCCCATAGAAATTCCTCGTGATGGAAGGGAATTACTAATTTCTTGAGGAAGCAATATAATATATTGCTGCTGATAGTGAATTAGTTTTGTGGAATAATTCATAAGGGGCTTACCTCTATTCTGCCGCAAGAGCAAAGCTCCGAGGAGGACTTTCCTCATCATCATTTACTATAAGGTAAGTATATTCGAATCCTCAAAAAGTGTAAAGAAAAATACGATCTATATTATAGTATATTCTTGACATACAAAGGGATTCAATGGTAATCTTAAAAAGATTTTTTAAAATAGAGTATGATATAAGGGAGAAATATGAATATAAAACAAGAATGGTTTGGAAATATAAAACCAGATATATTATCTGGAATGGTAGTGTCGATTGCATTGATTCCAGAGGCAATTGGATTTTCCATTTTGGCTGGAGTGGATCCAATGATGGGATTATATGCTTCATTTTTAATTGCAGTGGTTACGGCGTTTGCAGGCGGAAGACCGGGTCTAATATCAGCAGCAACAGGTGCAATGGCATTGGTTTTAGCTGGGTTGGTAAGAGAATATGGCGTTGAATATATGTTAATTGCTACCATATTAGCAGGTATATTACAAATGGTTATGGGTGTATGTAGAATTGGTAATTTATTAAGGTTTATACCAAAACCAGTTATGACAGGATTTGTAAATGCTTTGGGAATTTTGATATTTAAAGCACAACTTAGTTATTTTATAGATTCTGACATAACAATGTATGTCATTGTAATTGTAGGTATTCTAATTATATATTTATTTCCTAAGATTAATAAAACAATACCGGCACCTTTAATTGCAATACTTGTATTAACAATATTTACAGTGCTGACAAAGGCTGATGTAGTACATATAGGAGATATGGGAACTATTGTCGGGAATTTTCCTGCTTTTGCGATTCCATGTGTGGCATTGAATATGGAAACTTTTAAAATTGTATTTCCATATGCTTTATCATTGGCAGTAGTGGGATTGGTAGAATCTATGTTAACAGCTAGATTATTAGATGAATTAACAGATACCACAAGTAATAAGAACAGAGAATGTGTAGGACAGGGTATTGCAAATGTTGTTGCTGGATGTTTTGGAGGAATGGCTGGCTGTGCTATGATAGGACAATCCATGATTAATTTTAAATCAGGAGGACGTAATAGATTATCCACATTAACTGCGGGTGTATTTCTTATGATTTTAATAGTGGTTTTAAATCAATGGGTAGTATTAATACCAATTGCTGCATTAGTAGCGGTAATGATTATTGTATCAATTGCAACATTTGACTGGGGATCTATTAAAAAAATGACCAAAGTGCCTATTACAGATACGGTCGTTATGCTTACTACAGTTGCTGTTGTGTTATATACAGATAATTTGGCATATGGAGTTATTATAGGAATTCTATTAAGTTCCATCTTTTTTGTGAATAAAATATCTAAAACTCAAGTTGAAAAAATAGAAAATGAAAATGGGATTTTATATAAATGTTATGGACAGCTATTTTTTGCATCGACGACACATTTTCTTGATAAATTTGATTTTGGAATATCCAATCAAAGAATTGAATTGGATTTAACGCATATGAAATTTTGGGATGAATCAGCAGGAGAGGCTTTCGATAAACTCATTAGTAAATATAGTGAAAGACATGTTACAGTAAAAATTTATGGACTAAGTGAAGCTTGTGAGAAATTATTAGAAAAGACTTCAATACAATATTCAATTTTACCTGAATATGTAGATTAAAAAAAAGGACTATAAACTTTATAGTCCTTTTATTTTACGAACACTTCTGTGTTTTCCTTTTATATTTTTTATTTGTAAAGCATCAAAGACAAGGTCACCTTTTCCATTAAGAATTTCAACATAGCTAATACTTTCACGAATCTCTATAATACCAATATCATCGGAAGATATTTGATCAATACTGCAAATCGTTCCAACAATATCTACTGTTCTCATTTTGGATTTTTTTCCACCGCCAATGGCAAGTCTTGTAATTGATTTGTGAAAAACGGCCCCTTTGCGAGGTTTTAGATGGGGTCTTTCTTTTTGTTTGTCCCAAAACAATTGCGTTTCTTCTGGTGTATTGGTAATTGGTTCAAGGACAAGAAGTTTTTTTTGCGTGTATTGTTCAATTATTTTCTTTGTTCTCATTTCATTAGAAGTGACCATGCAAATAGATGTGCCAGAATGATTCATTCGTCCAGTTCGACCTATTCGATGTACATAGGTTTCTTTTCCTGTGGGAATATCATAATGTATGACATGAGTAATGTTATCAAAATCAATTCCTCTTGCAGCAACATCAGTACAAATTAGGTAATGAAATTTGCCCTGTCTAAAATGATCAATGGATTGTAGACGTTCTCTTTGATCCATTTCACCATGTAACATACCACATCGAATATGTGATCTTGTCATTTTATGACAAAGTGTATTTACCATTTCTCTAGTGGCACAAAAAATCATTGTATTCTCAGGATGTTCTTGAATTAAAATTGAAATTAAAGAAGAATATTTGCGTTCTTGTTGTACATAATAGACTTGTTCTTTTATTTGAAGTGTATTAGATTCGGTTTCTTGAATCTCTATAAAAAGAGGCTCTTTCATACAAGTTTCGGATAAAGCTAATACTTCTGGGTTCATAGTTGCAGAAAACAGCATGGTAATACGTTCTTTGGGTAAAGCTTGAATGATTTCTTGTACTTCTTCTAGAAATCCCATATTAAGAAGTAAATCAGCTTCATCTATTACCAAGTATTTTATATTGGAAAGATTAAGACTGGACCGTCTTACATGATCCATTATTCTGCCAGGAGTACCTACAATAATATGTGACCTTTCTTTTAAAGATAAAAGTTGCTTATCAATGGGCATACCACCTAATAGGATAGGAATTTTAATTCTCTTCATTCTGCCTATATGAAATAATTCTGTTTTTACTTGGTCTGCCAATTCTCTTGTAGGTTCTAAAACAAGAGCTTGGGGTAAAAATTCATTCCATTGTATTTCATTGCAGATTGGGATTCCAAAGGCTGCAGTTTTTCCAGTGCCGGTATTTGATTTTCCTAAAACATCTTGACCTTGAATAATAGCAGGAATTGCTAAATTTTGAATTTCTGTGGGTGTATTATATCCTAAAAGGTTTAAAGATTTAAGGATGGGTTCAGATAATCTAAAATCATAAAAATTTACATTGTCTATACTCATGATGACCTCTTTTCTGTTGTTGAGTGAACTAAGTATAGCATATTAATGCAGGTGAATAAATCAATACACTTTAAAAAAAAAGAAATACATAAATATTACATGTATTTTACATTCCATCAATAAAATTATGATATAATAACAGAATAAAATTGAACAGTAGAAAGGAATACTACTATGAAACTAACGAAAGAAGAAAAATCATGGGTTCTCTATGATTGTGGAAATTCAGCCTATTCTATGGCTGTCACGACTGCATTATTACCACTTATTTATGGTATGTTTGAAAATGTAGACAGCAGTATGGGATTAGGTTATTTTAACTCTTTTGCAAGTATTATTATTGCAGTACTTAGTCCAATTCTTGGAACTATGGCGGATTACAAGGATAGGAAAAAAAGATTCTTTTTGTTTTTTGCTTTTTTAGGTATTTTTACAACAGCGGCAATGGCTTTTATTCCACCTTCAAGTGGAAAATGGCAGATTCTAATTTTCTTTTTTATATTATCTGTTTTGGGCTTTAATGGATCTTGCATTTTCTATGATGCATTTTTACCAGATGTTACAACAGATGATAAAATGGACAAAGTATCTTCAAGAGGGTTTGCTTTTGGGTATATATTTAGTGTAATTCCTTTCGGAATTAGTTTGGCAATTATTTTTGCTATGGGAATGGAAAATCCATTGGGATATCAATTTGGACTTGTAATTACAGCTCTTTGGTGGGGACTATTTACAATACCAATGATTAAAAATGTAAAACAGACTTATTACATTGAACCAGAACCAAGACCTGTAACAAATAGTTTTAAACGTTTGTTTAAAACACTTAAGAATATTATGGAATATAAATATGTATTTATATTCTTAATAGCATATTTTTTCTATATTGATGGAGTTGATACGATTATTAAAATGGTGGTCCCTTATGCATCTTCAATTTTAGGAGATTTGGATACGTTTACTTTGTTGGGAATTTTATTGATCATTCAAATTGTGGCTTTTCCATGTGCAATTCTCTATGGAAATTTAGCAAAAAAATATTCAACAAGAATTATGATTATTATTGGAATTTTAACTTATATGATTGCTTGTATTTCAGCTTTTTTCATTACATCTCTTTGGCATATTTTTGTTTTGGGAATTTTAATTGGATCAGCGCAAGGCGGAATACAGTCCCTAAGTAGATCATACTATGCTAAAATTATTCCAAAGGAAAAATCAAACGAATTTTTTGGATTTTACAATGTATTTGGAAAATTCTCAGCAATTATAGGACCTGCTGTAATGGCATTAACAACTACGCTTACAGGAAATGCAAGATATAGTATGTTAGCAATTATTCCATTATTTATTATTGGATTTATAATCTTTATGACGATACCTTCAGAAAAAATAAAAGGTTTACCGGTAGAGAGTTAAAGATTTGTGAAGAGGTGGTAATTTGAAGAAAAGTGTAGAGAATAGACAACATTTAATAGTAATATCTTATGATGCTTTTTCAGAAGATAATTGGGAAATGGCTTGTAAATTACCTAATTTTTCTAAGTTGTTATCACAAGGAGCTTATTCAAAAGAATTAATAAGTGTATATCCTACATTAACATATGTAGTACATACGACCATGGTAACAGGTGTTTATCAGAATCAACATGGAGTGTTTCATAATAATCCTTTGCAACCATTTGTAAAAGAAAAAGATCAAAGGTGGTTTTGGTATAGAAATCAGATTAAAGTACCGACAGTGTATGATGAACTTAATAAATATCATATGAAATCAGCAGGTATTTTGTGGCCGGTTTCTGGAAAATCAAATATTACGTATAATATTCCAGAAGTGAGAGCAATTGGGAAAGAAAATCAGATGATTAAGGCTTTAAAAAGTGGAAGTCCATTGTATAGCATAGATATGGAATTACGACATGGACATATACGTAAAGGAATTTCACAACCGTTTTTAGATGATTTTTCCACGCAATGTGCCATTGATACCATTAGACGTAAAAAGCCTAATTTAGTATTACTTCATCTAACAGATCTAGATAATACCAAACATGAATATGGGGTGGATGGACAAGAAGTTCAGGATGCAATGATTCGTATGGATCGTAGAATTGGAATGATTATAGAGTCAGTGAAAAAAGCTGGTATTGAAGATCTAACAACTTATATGGTGATTGGTGATCATGGTCAGAAAAATTACAATTATAAAATTAGATTAAATCATTTGTTCAAGGAACATGGATTGATATTTGAAAAAAATAATATATTATATTGGAGAGCTTATGTACAAGGTGCGGATGGATC
>JBFHFI010000070.1:0-11455 GCA_041583675.1 Butyrivibrio sp.
AAAGTATCTAGTAATTTATAAATATTTTCTTAAATCATCCACTTTATCCAATTTTTCCCATGGTAGATTCAAATCTGTACGTCCAAAATGTCCATATGCTGCTGTTTGTTTGTAAATAGGTTTTCTCAAATCTAACATTTTAATAATTCCAGCCGGCCTTAAATCAAAATTCTCTCTTACAATTTCAACTAATTTATGATCTGTTAATTTTCCTGTTCCAAAAGTATCTATATTAATAGATGTTGGATGTGCAACTCCAATTGCATAAGAAAGTTGTATTTCACATCTATCTGCAAGACCTGATGCAACAATGTTCTTCGCTACATATCTTGATGCATATGCTGCAGATCTATCCACTTTTGTACAATCTTTTCCAGAAAATGCACCACCACCGTGTCTTGCATATCCTCCATAAGTATCTACAATAATTTTTCTTCCTGTCAAACCACTATCCCCTTGTGGTCCTCCAATTACAAATCTTCCTGTAGGATTAATAAAATAAATTGTTTTATCATCCACTAATTCTGATGGAAGAATTGGGTCTAAAACATATTTTTTAATATCTGCATGGATCTGTTCCTGCGTAACATCAGGATCATGTTGTGTAGATATAACAACTGTATTAAGGTGTATTGGCTTATTATTCTCATCATATTCCACTGTCACCTGTGATTTTCCATCTGGTCTAAGATAATTAAGAGTCCCATTTTTTCTAACTACAGAAAGTTGTTTTGACAATTTATGTGCTAATGCAATTGGATAAGGCATATACTCTTCTGTTTCATTACTTGCATAACCAAACATCATACCCTGATCTCCCGCACCAATTGCATTAATATCAGAATCTGTCATCATAGATTCTCTTGCTTCAAACGCTTTATTAACTCCCATTGCAATATCGGGAGATTGTCCATCAAGCGCAACCATAACCGCACAAGTACTTCCATCAAATCCATAATCTGAATCTGTATATCCAATTTCTTTTACAGTATTTCTTACAATGCTTTGTATGTCTACATTTGCCGTTGTTGTGATTTCTCCCATTACTATAACAAAACCTGTATTACAACAAGTTTCACATGCCACACGACTCATTGGGTCTTGTTCCAAAAGAGCATCCAAAATTGCATCTGATACTTGGTCACACACTTTATCTGGATGTCCTTCCGTCACTGATTCCGATGTAAATAAAAATTTTTCCATTTTGTTCTCCTTCCAAACATTTCGAACGTTTAATCGAAATACGCTATCTATTATTTTGTAAAATAAAAAAGTCCATTCTAAAATGGACTCGACTTTATAATCAAATCCACTTATTGCTCGATTAAATCGCTCAGGGTTGGCACCTTCCAAAATTGGGGTTGTCGTGATTTCACAGATCCGTGTATCTCCATCACTCTGAATAAGAGGAATATATCATATGAACTTTTTCTTCATAAACATTGTAAGTCCATTTGATTAATTAGTCAACCCATAACAACAAAAGGTTTTCTCTTAAGAGAAAACCTTTTGTTGTTATGAAATTCTTATATATGACTTTTTTTTAGGCTTTTTAAAAATAGAATGCCTTTTTATTATAACCATTATTATAATTATTATAATTCCTATTCCAAAAAACACTTTAACCCATGTCCCCATCGAAACTTGATCCAAATTAAAACATCTCACATTAATCCACATTTGATTAATTGATGTATTCGACTCCTCATTAAAATATCCCATAACTACACTTCGATTAATTACCTGTATTGTTGGATATTGGGCAAAAAGCTGCCGTTGACTTTGATCTGTATAAGTTGTGATTATATAATCTGTATCCTCATTATCTCCTGAAAAGAAATAACCCACCGGATATTCCATCACATCCGCTTCGTCTTCTGCTCCATAACACCAATTTAAATATTCATAAACCAAATCATTATCTCCACCTGAAATAACTGATGTATAACCAATATAATACATATTCCTTACCACATTATCGGGTCTTGATAAAAAATTAATAAACGCTTCTGCAGCTTGTTGCTTCTCACTATTTTCTTCAATTCCTGATTTCAACATTACCCATCCATCAAACCACAGATTCGTTGTTTCCTTTGGAACCGCATAATTAAGAAGAACATCTTCTTCCTCTGCTAGATCCATTGTATATACTGCGTCTCCAGACCATTGTAAATTCGCCACAACCTTACCCGTTACCATATCCGCTTTTCCGCTATCCACTTCAAACGAATATACATTTTCACGCATTTCTTGAAGAATCTCTTCTGCCTGATCTATGGTCCCCTGACTTACATCATTCATCATTTCCGTCAATTGATCTTGATAATCATCACTACCAACAAATTCTTCACTCAAAAATTTTTCTTGATATAAAATACCCAATGCAGAAAAATAAGATTCTCGCACACTGTCTTTCATTGTTACTTGTCTAGCAAATTTAGGATTTGTTAAAATAGACCATGTAGACGCTTCCGCTTCTGTAACCTCTTCTGGATTATATACCATTCCAATTGTTCCCCACATATAGCCTGCAGCATATCTACTCCATGCTTCACCATTAATCTCATTCTCATTAAAAACATTTTCTATATATGGAGAAATTCCTTTGATATAATAATTATTTTCATTTTCCAATTTGAAAAAATCATCAGATAAAGGTTGCAACATATCCTCATTCATCATTTTCATAATCATATAATCTGAAGGGCATACTAAATCAAATGTATCTCCTAAAATCAATTGACTATACAAATCTTCATTTGTTCCAAAATTAGAATATTCCACTTCTACTTTTTGTCCATATGTAGTATAATACCAATCTTCAAAATCAGAGATCAAACCATTTTCACTAAAAATAGTTTCACTATCTAAATCTATCTCATCCTCTTCTCCCCAATCTCCCTCATCAATATATTCCTCCCAGTTTGCAACTCTAAGAGTAATAGTATCTTCCGAAGCCTCTACCTTAGTTCCATTAAAATACATTGAAGATAAGATGATTCCACTAATCAAAACAATAATAAAGGTTATTTTTATATATTTCATAATTTTATTTTTTTTCATTCGCCTCACCCACCCTTCTATTTGCTGTTATATTAGCCACAAATACAGTAAGCATTACCACTATAAAAATCACGGTAGAAAGTGCCCATAAGGCGGTTTTAATATCTGTTTGAGACCCTTTGGTAGCATTTACTACATATGTACTAATCGTGTCAAATGTAGCTGGTTTGGTATAAGTTGTTATAAAATAATCATCCAGCGATAATGTAATTGCCAGCATAAATCCGGACACAATACCCGGAATAATCTGAGGTATGACAATTTTAAATAATGCCTGTCTCGCATTCGCTCCCAAATCCAATGCCGCCTCATATAAATTATGATCCATTTGTTTTAGTTTTGGGACAACTGACAAATATACAAATGGTGCCGATAATACTACCTGGCCAATAACAAGAGGTATAAAAGAACTTTTATGAATCCCAATTACCACTATTAACAAAACACAAATTGCAAATCCAGTTACCACATCTGCATTTACAACTGGTATTTGATTTGCTGAAACAATAAATCTTTTCACTGTCTTTTTGGAATAAAAAGCGCCAACAGCTCCAATTGTACCAAGTATTGTTGCAAAAACCGCTGCTATAATTGCTAACAACAATGTTCCGCCTATCATACTCAAAAGTTCAGGCGTTGTAAAAAGTTTTATATAATTTTGCATTGAAAAATTTCCACTTGTTCCAATTGTCGGTGTGTCCGTAAAACTATATACCGCCAAAATCAAAATCGGTAAATACATAAAAAGCAATACAATAGCAAGCCATGCTGAACGAAACACTTTTTTTATCATAATAACGCCCCCCTATTTGACTCATCCTCTCCAAGCCCATTGGTTGCTGCTGTTATAATAAAGATAATTATCAATAATACAATCGAAATCATAGACCCACTATTCCAATTATATGCATTGAAATAACTTCCAATTAAACTACCCATAATATACGTGCTATTATAAAGCATATCAAGAATAACATAATTGGTCATAGCCGGTAAAAATACCATTGTTATTCCACTTATAATACCCGTCATAGACAAAGGAATCGTAACCTTAAAAAATGCAGATGCTTTCCCAGCCCCTAAATCATACGCTGCTTCCAAGAGATTATTATCCAGTTTTGTCAAAGTAGTATATAACGGTAATATCATAAACGGAAGAAAATCATATGTCATACCAATAACAGTATTCAAAAATGGATGATATGCTAAATTTCCTTCTATTAATGTCAAAATTTCTTTTAATGCTGCAATTCTTAATGTAAAATTAATCCACATAGGTACAATAAAAAGAACCAACAATATCGTTTTTCTTTTAAACTGACTAAACGAAAGAATATATGCAACGGGATATGCAATAATCAAACAAACCAATGTTGTTGTTATCGCAATCAACAAACTATAAAAAAGTGTTCCTATTGTATTTGCACTTGTAAAAAAACCAATAAGATTTTCAAATGTAAATTCTCCATTACCATTGGTAAATGCATAATAAAAAACAACCAATAACGGTGCAATTACAAAACAAACCAAGAATACCGCATATGGTATACATAATTGTTTTCTCGAAAAGTGAAACTTCATCTACGACACCCCTTTCAATCTTCTGTTTTTAAACTTAACTCTATACATTCTTTAGGAATTATAATACTTACATAATCTTCTTCATTCCACAAATATTCATCATGTAAATGAATATCATTTTCATTACTTGTTCTAACAATATAATGATAATGGTCGCCTTTAAATATAAATGAAATAATATTTCCATTTGTTCCACCTATATCCGGATCATCACTCATCCTTACTTTTCCAACAGGTATATTAACCATCACCTTTGTTCCCACTATATTAATCTCATTGCCTTCTGCATCCAATAATTTTTCATTTTCATCTATTCTTGAACCTTTAAATAATTGGGTTGTATCACATTCAAATTTACCATCGGCAAATGCCACTTGATTTGTTCCAATGATTTCTCCTTCAAAAATATTAATATCTGTTTCCGCATAAATCACGTGAATTCCATCTCGATCAATATTAACGCCTATTTCATCCTCTATATTTACGCCTTTTGTACTTTTTACAACAATTTCATTATCGCCACTTTTCAGCATAATTTCATAATGCATCCCTTTGAAAATAACAGAATTTACAATTCCTTTTATCACTCCTTGGTCCAGTGATGTTATTGTAATATCTTCTGGTCTAACTACCACATCCACATCTGACCCAACAGCCATATCATCCATACAATCAAAAATAGCTCCACAAAATTTAACTCTTTTCTTACCTATCATTTTCCCATTATAAATATTACTTTCACCTATAAAATCAGCTACAAACACAGTATTAGGCTCATTATATATCTCTTCAGGAGTTCCAATTTGTTGAATAATTCCATCCGACATAACCACAACCTTATCTGACATTGTTAAAGCTTCTTCTTGGTCATGTGTTACATAAATAAACGTAATTCCTAATTTTTCATGCATTCTCTTTAACTCTAATTGCATTTCTTTACGCATTTTAAGATCCAATGCTCCCAACGGTTCATCTAATAGTAAAATTTCTGGTTCATTTACAATTGCTCTTGCAATTGCAATTCTTTGTTGTTGACCTCCTGATAAAGTGGAAATATTTCTGCTTTCAAATCCTTCTAAATCCACAATTTCCAACGCGCGCTTTACCTTTTCAATAATTTCTTTTTTGGTTAAGTGCTCCTTCCGTTGAATCATTTTATTGTCTTTGTTTTTATATATTACGTCTACAGTTTTCATTTTCAAACCAAATGCAATATTATCAAAAATATTCAAATGAGGAAACAATGCATATCTTTGAAAAACGGTATTAATTGGTCTTTTATTAGGAGGCATCTTACTAATATCTTCTCCGTTCAATAAAATATGACCCTCTGTAGGAAGTTCAAATCCTGCAATCATTCTAAGTGTAGTTGTTTTTCCACATCCTGATGGACCTAAAAAGGTTACAAACTCTCCCTTTTTCACTTCTAAATCAAAATCCTCCACTGCCAAAAAATTATCATAGCACTTTTTAATACTTTTCAATTCAATAATATTATCTTTGTTCATGGTAACTCCTTCCATAATAATTATAATTATTGTAGATACACAACAAAAGGCAAAAAGATCAATGTAGCTTCTCGTTCCTTGACCTCTCTGCCTTTCGTTCCTGAGCATTTGCTATATTTGATATTAGCTCATAAAATAGAATTTTGTCAATAATAAAAAATAAATATTACACATATAAGTACTTATATATGATTGACATAATATTTTAATAATTCTATAATAAATTTAGTTATA
Source organism: Butyrivibrio sp. (assembly GCA_041583675.1). GTDB lineage: Bacteria > Bacillota > Clostridia > Lachnospirales > Lachnospiraceae > Eshraghiella. Next base: position 6,387 of record JBFHFI010000070.1, read on the forward strand.
ATATACGAAAGGAGCCTCTATGAACAAGCAAACTTTATTTTCATTTGAACTAGAACCTGGTATGATTACATACGAAGATGTACTTGACTCTTCCGGGCGACTAATAATCCCAAAAGATACAGTTCTTGATGAGGATATCATCTACAAACTTGATTTTTTTTCCATCCTTGAATTAATTGTTTACAATGAAGAACCCTCTTCTCAAGATTCCAAAGATTCAATTTCTACTGAATCTATTAAATTTTCCAGAGATTATGATTCATTTCTTAAAAATATAAAAACAAATCTAAATTCTTTTGTATCAGACCAAAATGCAATTACTGAAAAAGAACTAATCAAGCCTATTTTTTCATTAATAGATGACTGCAAAAATACAATTCAGCTTTTTGATATTTTACATAATTTAAAGAATACTGTAGAACCTGTATATCATCATAGCTTAAATGTTTCTATTATTTCTGTAGTATTAGGATCTTGGCTACATCTTTCCCAATCAGATTTGGAACAATTAGCATTAGCCGGCATTTTACATGATATTGGTAAAACTATAATTCCTCCTCAAATTCTAAATAAAACTAGCAAATTAACCGATGAGGAATTGCAAATTGTACACTCCCACGTAACCCTTGGTTATAATATTATAAAAGAGCTAGATTTGGATCCAAGAATTAAAGAAGCTTGTTTATTACATCATGAACGCTGTGATGGATCTGGATATCCTAACCATTATACACTTTCAAAAATTCCTACATTTGCAAAAATCATTTCAATCGCAGATGTATATGAAGCTATGACATCTCAAAGATCTTATCGAAAAGAATTTTGCACCTTCGATGTTATTCGTATTTTTGATGCTGAAGGTCTTAATAAATATGACCCAAAATATATTATGACATTTTTAGAAAATATTGTTTCTGCCTACTTGCACAATAATGTTATTCTTTCCGATGGAAGAAAAGGTTCCATTGTAATGATTAACAAAAGTTGCTTATACAGGCCTGTGGTTCAGTGTGGTGATAATTTTATAGATTTATCTAAAAACACTAATTTAAAAATAAAATCCGTTTTATAAATGCAAAAAAAATCCAGCACTATTATGGAGGGCACTGAAAAACTACTGTTTTTCAGTTTCTAAGTTAATGAGATCAAAAAATCTGGAGTTTCGGTTAAGTTTAAATTACCGAAACTCCAATTTTTTTGATTTAGGTGGAAGATTTTCCTATTTTAGGCCTATTTTTCCCCTATCAATTTCAATATTCTTTTTACATTAACCGTAAATATTGCCAAAGCTCCCTGCATCTACATACCGGCATCTTTGTTAAACTGAAATTCATCTTCTTTTTTTCTACATCCCTAAGATACTGAGGGATTCAGCTTGGCTACAAGATTTATTTCTTCCTCTTGTGCTAATTTTATATTTCTTTTATAGATTTTGATTTAATTATGCCTTTTCCCAAAGCAATCAAAACGGTTTTGCCAATTAACAGATCTAGCAGGTTAATATCTTTTAATCTCATTTTTCTAAACTTTATAAGTGAACTAGGATTGATTACACCTTCCTCAGGAACCATATCCAAAAAGTATTTAAATGACATATCATACTTAGAACGTTCTACAATATCGACATCAGAAAGGTTGAAAATAGATTTTAATAAAAGATATTTAAACATTCGAATAGGATCTATTGCATTTCTTCCGTTATCCAGGCAATATTTATTTATAAGTTCATCATATACAAAACTAAAGTCAATTAGTTCGTTGATTTTTTTTAATAGATTATCCTTTGGAACCACAATGTCGTAAATATCCATATATGGACTTAAGATGAATTTCTGTTGCTGTTCTACCATTAAGCATCACCACCTTTTTTTGATACTCTAATTATATCAAAAAAAACATTGAAAATGCTGTATATATCAACATTTTCAATGCTATATTTGTTCCTGCCACTTTAAGGGACTTTTTCAGTGCCCTCCTATTATGCGTTAGATTTTTTTATTCTACAGCAGCAAATCCGAATTTTTTTACATCTTTTTCGCATTTAGCTATATTTATACTTGCACCAAGTTTTCTCAGTTTTACGTCAAAGTCTTCATATCCTCTTTCAACATATTTAATATCTTCAACAATAGTAACACCTTCTGCAATCAATCCAGCTATTACCAGAGCCGCTCCAGCTCTTAAATCTGGTGCTGTCACTTCTGCACTTGTCAATCTTTCAACACCTGAAATAATAGCCGTATTTCCTTCAACTTTGATATTTGCTCCCATTCTGGATAACTCATCTACATATTTAAATCTATTTTCCCATATACTCTCTGTAACAATACTTGTTCCACCTGATTTCATCAATAGTGCTGTCATTTGAGGTTGCATATCTGTTGGAAATCCTGGATAAGGTAATGTCTTAATATTTGTCGGCTCAATAATATCTGAACCTTTCACACGTACTTCATCATCATATTCTTCTACTTGACAGCCTATTTCAACTAATTTCGCTGTTATAGCTTCTAAATGTTTTGGAATAACATTTTTTATTAAAACATTTCCTTTTGTAGCGGCTGCTGCAACCATAAATGTTCCTGCTTCTATTTGATCTGGAATAATTGAATATGTTGTACTGTGTAATTTTTCCACACCTTTAATTCTTATCACATCTGTACCAGCACCTTTTATATTGGCCCCCATACAATTTAAACAATTCGCCACATCTACTACATGAGGTTCTTTTGCTGAATTTTCAATTGTTGTACTACCTTCTGCCAAACAAGCTGCTAACATAATATTAATTGTAGCCCCCACTGTAACCACGTCTAAATATATATGATTTCCAACTAGTTTATCTGCCTTACCTACAATCATACCATGCTCTACACCAACACTGGCTCCTAATGCTTTAAATCCCTTGATATGTTGATCAATAGGTCTAATTCCTATATTACATCCTCCTGGAAGAGCTACCTCAGCTTTTCCTTTTTTACCAAGCATTGCACCAAGCAAATAATAAGATGCACGTATTTTTTTTATAAATTCATAATCAACTGTTGTAGATGATATCGTTTTTCCGTTTAATTTATAAGTATTCTTACCCAAACGTTCAACTGTAGCTCCTATATATTCTATTGCTTCTAGTACAATTCTAATATCTCTAACATCTGGCACATTTTCAACAATTACTGGCTCATCTGACATAATTGCCGCTGCTAGAATTGCAAGTGCAGCATTCTTAGCTCCACTAATTTCTACCGTTCCTTTGAGTGATTTCCCACCTTTGATGACATATTGATCCATATTACACCTCAAACAACAAATGTCCCATTTATAGGAACATTCTTATATTTTATGACTTCCTCGTCAAATATTTAATATTTAAAAAACATATCTCTTGACATATCACAATATTATAACATAGACTAATTAATTTTGTAAACCATCTATTCCTAAGAGATTCTATTTTTACAATAAAAAAGGACTTGTTAAAACAAGTCCCCTTTTTTTAATTTGAAATATAGTCCATTGGATTCACCGTTGACCCATTAATTATAATTTCAAAATGTAAATGTGGTCCTGTACTATCACCTGTACTTCCTGAATATGCTATAATCTGTCCTTGTACCACAGATTGTCCATATGATACTGCAAAAGAACTTAGATGTGCATATCTTGTTACACTTCCATCTGAATGTTTTATATCAACACAATATCCATATGCCCCATTCCAGCCTGCCGCAATAATTGTACCAGATGCTGAAGCCTTTACTGCTGTTCCTGATGGAACATACAAATCTACCCCTGAGTGAAAACTATACACTCCTGTAAGTGGATGTATTCTCCACCCATAAGGAGAAGTTATGGTCGTACTATTTACTGGCCTTATATATGTAGGAGGTGTTAAAGTCCCTCTTTCTATTATCTTAGGCTCTGATTCTTGAATTACTTCTTGACTAATAATATCTCTATCCGCTTCCACTCCATTAACATATGTAATTAATGCAACTACAGATCTATATCCATCAGTTCCAGCCTGTACAACATTTTCCGTTCCTACATATAAGGAACTATTATCCACATATTGAACCGCTGCATTATATTCTTCTTCGTAAGAACTTTCTTCTATTACTTCTAATGATATTTCAGATGCAGGTACTGTTACTATTAAAACATCACCCTCATATAATATTGTACTTTCATCTACACCACTATTAAGACTATATAATTGATCTAAGGTAAGATCATATTCATCAGCAATTGAAGATAAACAATCCCCTGATACTACCGTATGAAACTCTTTTTCCTCATGCTCTTTTGTTATTAATTCATATGCATCTTCTACTGAAACAACATCAGAAGACACTGCTTTTGTTTTAATAATTTCTATATCTTCAACAAATCCAACTGACAAAACTCCATCTGTTAACACTGTTTCTTCATCAACTTCTACTTCTGTTGTTGTCTCCATAGAAGAAAGCACTTTTGCCGCTTCATTCACGGTAACATCTGATGAAACAAAATTCGTTTTATATGCTGAATAGGTACTGCTATCACTTGCTACAAGTTCTACTGTGAATTCATCAGAGCCACTATAATAATCCTTAATACTTTCTAATAATTCTGTTACATCTTCCTTTGATGCCAATGTAACTGTAAAATCATCTATTCTAACAGTATATGCCTCTGAATTACTATCATCAATTATTACATTAGATGACAACTTCTCATATATCACATCTGACAAGTCCTCTTCTGATAAAACAACTCCACCTGTATTCTCTATAGAAGTCTGTATATCTGATTCCACTAATACAATGCCATCATATTCTGAATCAAGAGCTGTTCTTGCATTAAGCAATGCCGTATTTGCAATTTCATCATCGCTTACATAGCCAAGCTCTTCTCCATTAAGCATAACCATATATCTTGAATCTGGAGTATATGTTGTACCACCCTTGATCACTTTGTTTGTGAAAGGTATCGCAACAAGCAGGAACAATATTGCAATCATTGCTGTTCTCGCATAAGCTTTATATGTTTTCATATATCTTTTTATAAGTTGCATATTTCCTCCAAGT
>JBFHFI010000071.1:0-11329 GCA_041583675.1 Butyrivibrio sp.
GGCGGAGTGTGGTAAGTCCCCCTTAGAGCTAGGCTCTTGCGGCGGAGTGTGGTAAGTCCCCCTTAGAGCTAGGCTCTTGCGGCGGAGTGTGGTAATAAATAATACGCTGAAAACAAGGAGAAAACAGTGGATAATAAAATAATTGTTATTACAGGCGGAAGTAGTGGAATTGGTAAAGCAACAGCGATTCAATATTTAAAAGAAAATAATATAGTTTATATTACGGGTAGAGATCTAAATAAACTTCAAAAAGTACAAAGAGAATTAAGTAATTCAAAGGGTGAGATTCATATATTGGATTTTGATGTTTCCAAACCAATGGAATGTAAAAAAGCTTTGGAGACAATAGCTATGGAACAGGGACGAATTGATATTTTAGTAAATTCAGCCGGTGTATGTTATACAGGGTCTACAGAATCTATGACAGAGCAAATTTTTGATGAAACAATAAATACCAATCTTAAGGGAACTTATTTTATGTGCCAATATGCAATTCCATATCTCAAACTTAGTCATGGTAATATTGTAAATCTTAGTTCGGATGCGGGATTAGTAGGAAATCAAGGTTTGGCGATTTATTGTGCATCAAAGGGAGGCGTTACTCTTTTAACAAAATCATTGGCAGTGGAATTAGCATTAGATGGCATTAGAGTTAATGCGGTATGCCCAGGAGAAGTGGATACGCCGATGTTAGATATTGATTTTCAGCATTCAATCTATGATTCCAGAGAAGAGTTTGACCAAGCATATTTAACAGGATATCCTCAAGGGGATCAAGCGAGATATGTGAAAGCCAAGGAAGTCGCTCAATGTATTTATTTTTTATCAGATACAAGCAAAGTTGAAGCAATTACAGGGGCATGTCTTTCTGTGGATTTTGGAATTACAGCGGGTTATTAAAAAATAATAGGTATAAAAATTACTATTGACAAAATGAATCATTTATATTAGAATACTCAAGTATGCCGCACAATGAGGTTATAAGTTTTAGGGGAATTCCTTAAACACCGAAATTGGCGAGTAATGATAATAGGAGGTGCCAATATGTACGCAATTATAGCAACAGGCGGAAAGCAGTACAAAGTATCTGAAGGCGACGTTATCAAAGTTGAAAAACTTGGAGTTGCAGCTGGTGAAACTGTAACTTTTGATGAAGTTCTTCTTGTAAACGACAAAGAAATCGTTGTTGGAAACCCAACAGTAGCAAACGCAAGCGTAACAGCTTCTGTTGTAACTGAAGGCAAAGATAAAAAAGTCATTGTTTACAAGTACAAGAGAAAATCAGGATATCATAAGAAAAATGGTCATAGACAATCATTTACTAAAGTTAAGATTGAAAAAATCAACGCTTAATTAGGGTGAAATCAATGACAAATATTACTTTTTATATAAGACCAGATCACACGATTATAGGACTTAAATCAAAAGGACATGCCGATTTTGGCAGTTATGGAAATGATGTTGTATGTTCAGCTGTTTCCATATTAATTATCAACACAATTAATTCTATTCAAAAGTTTACTTCTGATAAAGGAAAAGAACGTGTTGACAGCAAGAAAGCAACTATACATTTCGAGATTCAAGGCAATGTTAGTTCAGAAGCCCAAGTTTTATTTCAATCATTAAAATTTGGATTAGAAGAAGTTGCAAAAGAATATCCCGGTAATGTTTCTATTGAAATACGCGAACGTAGTTAATACGGAACGTAAGAAAATAATTTAGGAGGTATAAAACTCATGATGAAATTGAACCTTCAATTTTTCGCCCATAAAAAGGGTGTTGGATCATCTAAGAATGGTAGAGATTCAGAATCAAAGAGATTAGGTGCTAAAAGAGCTGATGGACAGTTTGTTTTAGCTGGAAATATTTTATATAGACAGCGTGGAACAAAAATCCATCCAGGAACAAACGTTGGACGTGGTAAAGATGATACACTATTTGCTACAGTTGATGGTGTTGTAAGATTTGAAAGAAAAGGCAGAGACAAGAAACAAGTATCTGTATATCCAGTAGCTTCAGTAGAGTAAAACAGAAAGCTTCAAATCCTTGGATTTGAAGCTTTTTTATCTATTAAGTATTATCTATATTTGGAAAGGAGACAAAACATGTTTGCAGATTATGCGAAAATTTTCATAAAATCAGGCAAAGGAGGCGACGGACACGTTAGTTTTAGACGTGAAGTATTTGTTGCAGCTGGAGGACCTGATGGTGGAGATGGTGGACGCGGTGGTGACATTATCTTTGAAGTTGACAAAGGAATTAATACTCTAAATGAATTCAGACATATAAAAAAATACGTAGCTGAAAGTGGATATGAGGGAGGGAAAAAACTTTGTCATGGAAAAGATGGTGCTAGTTTGGTGATTAAAGTACCAGAAGGAACAATTATACGTGATGATGTATCAGGAAAAGTGATTGCAGATATGTCGAACGACCATGTACGTGAAGTAGTACTAAAAGGCGGTCGCGGAGGCCGTGGCAATAAGACATTTGCAACGGCAACAATGCAGGTTCCTAAATATGCACAACCAGGACAAATGGCCAGAGAACTGAATGTCACACTTGAATTAAAGGTAATTGCAGACGTGGGTCTTGTCGGTTTTCCAAATGTGGGTAAATCTACATTATTATCTATGGTAAGTAATGCAAAACCTAAAATAGCCAATTATCATTTTACAACACTAAATCCTAATTTAGGTGTTGTAGATTTAGAGGGAACGGACGGTTTTATTATTGCAGATATTCCGGGTCTAATTGAAGGCGCATCAGAAGGTGTTGGATTAGGACATGAGTTTTTAAGACATATTGAAAGAACAAAAGTTATTATACATATGGTTGATGCTGCTTCAACAGAAGGTAGAGACCCAATAGAAGATATTAAATTAATTAATGAAGAATTAATAAGTTATAATCCGGAATTGGCAAATAAGCCTCAAGTAATTGCAGCTAATAAAATGGATTTAATCTATGTAGAAAATGGAGAAGACCCAGTTCAAAAATTAAGAGATGAATTTGAACCTCAAGGAATTCAAGTATTTCCAATTTCAGCAGCAACGAAAAAGGGATTAAAAGAATTACTCTATGCCGTTAAGAATATGTTGAATGCATTGGATCCAGAGCCTATTATTTATGAAAGAGAATATTTTCCAGATCAAATGTATACGAAAACAGAACCTATTGAAGTTACCAAGGAAGCAGATGGTGTATTTCTTGTTGCAGGACCAAGAGTTGATAGAATGCTTGGTTATACCAATCTTGATGACGAAAAAGGTTTTGCATTCTTCCAGAAGTTCTTAAAAGAACAAGGTATTGTGGATGAATTAAAAGAATTAGGAATTGAAGAAGGTGACACTGTGAAAATGGGTGGTTATCTAGAATTTGATTATTATAACTAAATATATTATATTGTTAAAGAATAGGAAGGATGTTAAAATAATGACAACCAAGCAAAGAGCTTATTTAAAAGGTCTAGCAATGAATTTGGAACCACTTTTTCAGTGTGGAAAAAGTTCTGTAACACCTGAATTTGTAGGAGCAATTTCAGAAGCACTTGAAAAAAGAGAACTTATAAAAATTAGTGTTTTACAAAATTGTGGAGATGATCCAAAAGAATTAGGAAATATGATTGCAGAAAGAACACGTTCACAGCTTGTACAAGTAATTGGCAAGAAAATTGTATTATACAAGGAAGCAAAAGACGAGAAGAAAAGAAAAATTGAACTTCCAAAAGCAGCGAAAAAGAAGGTTTAATATGAATAAAATCGGAATTATTGGTGGGACATTTGATCCCATTCATAACGCACATATCTCATTGGCAGAAAGTGCTTATAGAGAACTTGGATTATCCAAGGTTATGTTTATTCCGGCATATATCCCACCACATAAGACAGAACAAATGATTACAAATGAGAGTCATAGAATGAAAATGATAGAACTTGCAATTCAACCTTTTGCATATTTTGAATTATCAGATATTGAAATTGAATTGCAAGGATCTTCATATACAGCTAGAACACTTTCAGAATTACATAAAAATACAAATGATACTTTGGTTTTTATCTTAGGTTCAGATTCTTATATGTATCTTGATCAATGGTATCATCCGGAAATCATTTTTGAAAAAGCTGAAATTGCTTGCGGTATTCGTACTGGAACAGATTTAGGTGCTTTTCAAAAAAAATTAAAACAATATGAAAATGATTATAATGGAATTAGTCATGTTTTGAAAATGCCATTATTGGATATTAGCTCAACAATGATTAGAGATTCCATTAATCATAATAAGGATATTGAACAATATGTTCCAAAATCAGTAATATCATATATTAATGAGCATAAAATATACACATAGGAAAAAAATAATAATGAATAAATATAATCTTATAGAGTTTGAAGGAATTATTAAAAAAAATGTAAAATCAAATAGATATAGGCATATTATTAGTGTAGAATATACATGTGGAAATCTTTCGATGAATTATGGAAAAGAGATAGAAGCATTAAATAAAGATAAAGAAGAATTTATGCAGGATGCTTTGACAGCAGGTCTTTTACATGATAGTGCAAAACATATTCCGCCTGCAGAACTTTTAAAGCAATGTCAAAAATACAAACTTGAAATTACAAAAAGTGAAGAAGAAAGTCCTTATCTACTTCATGGTAAATTAGGAGCATATTTTGCAGAAAAACAATTTCATGTATTGGATAATGATATTTTAAATGCTATTAGATACCATACAACAGGAAGACCCCAAATGAGTCTTTTGGAAAAAATAGTTTTTGTAGCAGATTATATAGAACCTAATAGATATAAACAACCAAATCTATCAGAAGTAAGACAATTAGCATATGAAAATATTGATCAATGTGTATATAAAATTTGTGAAGATACTTTGATATATTTAGAAGAACATAAAAAATCAGTAGATGATATGACAATTAAGACAAGGGATTACTATAAGAATATTATGTAAACTAAAATGTGAAAGAGGTAGCAATGAGTAAATTAATGAACCAACAAGAAGAACTTAATAAAGTGAAAAATGCTGTGAAATCGGCATATGAAGCAATAGAAGATAAAAAGGGTGAAAATATTAAAATAATTGATATTTCTCAAGTTTCTGCAATTGCAGACTATTTTATGATTGCCCATGGAACCAATACCAATCATGTACAAGCGCTTGCTGATCATGTTGAAAAAACATTGAGCACATCAGGAATGGTATTAAAACAAATTGAAGGATACAATACAGCAGGATGGATATTACTTGATTATGGTAATATTATTATTCATATTTTTTCTCAAGAAGAAAGAAAATTCTATGATTTAGACAAAATATGGAAAGATGGCAAAATGGTTGAAATTGGAGAGTTATAAATGAACTATGTGGAAGCTATTGAATATCTAAACTCACTAGACGTAATAGGTAGTGTTTTAGGACTTGATTCAATTAAAATATTAATGGGTAGATTGGGGAATCCTCAAAAGAAACTACAATTTATCCATGTAGCGGGAACTAACGGGAAAGGCTCTGTTAGTTCTTTAGTATGTTCAACTTTAAATGAGGCAGGTTATATAACTGGACAGTTTTCTTCTCCAGCAGTAAAATGCCCATTGGAAATTATTCGAGTAGAAGATGGGAATATTTCCAAAGAGCATTATGCTAAAATTATTACAAAAATAAAAGATACAATAAAAGATATGTTAAAAGATGAATATACTCAGCCTACTAGATTTGAAATTGAAACAGCGGCGGCACTTGTTTATTTTTATGAAATGGAATGTGAAATTATTGTAATGGAATGTGGACTTGGTGGTCTTTTAGATGCAACCAATGTTATTGAAAATACATTATGTGCAGTTATAACATCTATTTCTTTAGATCATATTATGCATTTAGGAAATACATTAGAGGAAATTACAAAAAGTAAAATTGGGATTATAAAAGAAGGTTGTGAAGTTATTACGATTAGTTCTAATCAGGAAGTTATGCCTTTGATTAAACAAAGGACATTGGAGACACATTCTAATTTAACAATTGCCCAAACAAATAGTATTAAAAATCTTAGATCAAGTCGTTCCTCAAAATCTCTTAAATTTAATTATAAAAATTATCCAGACTTGAAAATAAGATTATTAGGGAATTATCAAAAATATAATGCAATACTTGCATTGGAATGTATTCTTGCTTTACAAAAGAAAATGTATTCTATTACTCCGGAAGATATTTATCAGGGATTTGAAGCTGCAAGATGGCCTGGAAGATTTGAAGTATTGGGAAATAGACCGGACTTTATTATTGATGGAGCACATAATGATGACGCCTCATTAAAATTAGCGGAAAGTCTGAGATCATTTTATCCAGAGGGGAAATTAACCTTTATTATAGGTGTTTTTTCGGATAAAGATTATAATAAAATTTTAAAGAATACAATTAATCTTGCAGATAAAATATATACTATTCAAGCACCGGATAACCAAAGAGCATTACCAGCTGAAGAATTAGCTAGGTATATCAAATTTAATTTTAAAAAACATGCAATTGCCTTTTCTTCTATTGAAGATGCAGTGAAACAGGCTTTAATTGAAACAGAACCTGAAAATGCAATTATTGTATTTGGATCATTGGCGCATTTGAATTTTGTAGACACTGCATATAAAAAATTACAAAAAAATATACCCCAAAAAAAATAAAGAATTTACATACTAGATAACTTCCGTGGCATAGATTTTGGGGAGAAAGAGGTAACAGAAAATGGTTGATAAAAAAAAGATCGAACAGGGAGTGAAATTAATACTGGAAGGTATTGGAGAAGATATTAATAGAGAAGGTCTTGTGGAGACACCAAATAGAATTGCAAGAATGTATGAAGAGATTTTTGCAGGATTAGATATGGATTCTTCTCAAGTATTAAGCAAGACATTTAATACACAAGATACGGACATTATAATTGAAAAAGATATTTTCTTTCATTCCATGTGTGAACATCATCTGTTACCATTTGTAGGCAAAGTACATATCGCGTATATTCCAAATGGAAGAGTTGCCGGTCTTAGTAAATTAGCAAGAACAGTAGAGGTATATGCTCGTCGTCCACAGTTACAAGAAAGAATGACTGTACAAATTGCAGATGCACTTATGAAAGAGTTACAAGCGCAAGGCGCTATGGTTATTATAGAAGCGGAGCATATGTGTATGTCTATGCGAGGAATTAAAAAACCTGGAAGTAAAACAATTACAGTTTCCTCAAAGGGTGTTTTTCAACAGGATGCTGATTTAAGAAAAATGTTTATCGAAATGGCAGGTGTATATTAAATGCAGATTGGAAATAAGGATTTTTTCGAAAACAAAACATATGTTATGGGGATTTTAAATGTAACGCCAGATTCTTTTTCTGATGGTGGAAAATACACGCAAAAAGAAATTGCATTAAAACATGCAATGGATATGGTGGAACAAGGCGCATCTATTATTGATATTGGAGGGGAATCAACACGTCCTGATTATACGCCGATTTCAGAACAAGAGGAAATTGAAAGAGTATGTCCTATTATTGAGCTTATAAAAAAAGAAATTGATATTCCAGTTTCTTTGGATACATATAAATCAAAGGTTGCTCAAGTGGGTATTTCTACAGGGATTGATTTTATAAATGATATTTGGGGATTAAAAAAAGATAAAGATATGGCAGAAATTATTGCTAAGGCAGAATTACCATGTTGTTTGATGCATAATCGTGCTACAGCAGAATATATTGATTTTACTAAAGATTTATTAATAGATATGCAAGAAAGTATTCAAATTGCATTACAAGCTGGAATAAATCCTTTGAAAATTGTATTAGATCCAGGTGTTGGATTTGCAAAAAGTTATCAACAAAACTTATTGGCAATAAAGCATTTGGATCAATTAAAATCTCTTGGATTTCCAGTATTATTAGGAACCTCAAAAAAATCAGTTATTGGTCTGACTCTTGATCTTCCAAAACAAGAACGAAATGAAGGAACCATAGCAACTACAGTTATGGCTGTTATGGCTGGAGCTATGTTTGTAAGGGTACATGATGTAAAAGAGAATATAAGAGCTATTAAAATGACAGAAGCAGTATTATATAGTGGAGAGTAGTATGGATAAGTTATCAATTAAGAATTTACAAATTTATGCATTTCATGGAGTATATGAAGAAGAGAAGCAAAAAGGACAGAATTTTTATGTGTCCGTTGATTTATATTTTAATACTTTACAGGCTGGAAAATATGGAGAGTTAAGTCAATCTGTTAATTATGCCCAATTAAGTCAGGATATCAAAAAATTTATGTTGGAAAATAGATATGATTTAATAGAAAGTGTTGCACATTATTTATCCATCTATATACTTGGGTATCATAAATCAATTAAAAAAATAAATCTAACAATTAGCAAACCAGAAGCACCAATTGGAATTCCTGTGGAGAATCTGTCAGTAACAATTAAAAGAGGATGGACCAAAGCTTATGTTGCTTATGGTTCTAATATTGGAGATAAACAAGCTTATATTAAAATGGCTGGTGATAAAATTAAAGAAAATCCAATGATTAGAAATTATCGACAATCGGATACAATTATTACAAAACCTTATGGTGGTGTGGAACAAGAAGATTTCTACAATGGATGTGTGGAAATGGAAACAATATTACAACCAGAAGAGTTGTTAGCATTTTTAAATAAGGTTGAACAGGATGCTGGAAGGACAAGAGATATTCATTGGGGACCTAGAACCCTTGATTTGGATATTATCCTATACGGAAATGAGATTATACAAAGTGAAAACTTGATAATTCCTCATTATGACATGCAAAATAGATTGTTTGTATTAGAACCTTTATGCCAATTAAATCCACATTTGATTCATCCAGTTTATCATACATATATAATGGATCTTTTAAAAAAGATAAAATAAAAGCTGCTAAAGCAGCTTTCAGGCTGTAGACAAAGTCTTAGCTTTTTAAGACTTTTTCTATTTTTTTGCACTTATATACTCATATATGATATGATGGATATATAAATCAAAGGCGTCTTCCGAAAACATGAGTATGTATATGATGAATACAATGATGCATATATATGCCCAGGAAATCATATGCTGGCATATAGTACGACAAACAGAGATGGTTATAGAGAGTACAAGAGTTGCAATTACATCTGTGAAAACTGTGAATACCTAAGTCACTGTACATTAAGTAAAGATCATAGAAAAATCGTAATAAGACATGTATGGGAAGATTACATGGAGAAATGCGAAGATATACGTCACACGCTAGGAATGAAAGATGTGTATGCAAAACGAAAAGAAACCATTGAAAGAATCTTTGGTACAGCGAAAGAGAATCACGGATTTCGATATACAAATATGAATGGTAAGGCACGAATGGAAATGAAAGTCGGGCTTACCTTTGCATGTATGAATCTCAAAAAACTGGCTAGAATGCTCCAATGGAAGGGGCTTCTACCAACAAAACTATCTATATTTTTTTTGGTTTTGAGTAAAAAAGACAAAAACAAAAGAAATTAGGGCGTTAGAATTTGCGTTCTAACACCCTAATTGTCTACAGTCTGAAAGCTGCTAAAGCAGCTTTTATTTTTTTTGAAAGTCCCCCTCAGAGCTCGCTCTTCGGCGGAGTGTGGTAAGTCCCCCTCAGAGCTTCGCTCTTCGGCGGAATGTTAAATAATATTCATTCGAAATAGACTAACAACTTTACCAATGATTTCCACATGATCTGTAATAATAGGTTCCATAGTACTATTCTCTGGTTGTAAACGATAATGTCCATTTTCTTTATAAAATCTTTTTACAGTAGCAGAATCTTCAAGCATTGCTACAATAACTTCTCCGTTGGAAGCAGTATTCTGTTTTTTGATAATTAATTGATCACCTTCATAAATGCCCATATCAATCATACTATCCCCTTTGACTTTAAGCATAAAAGTCTCTTCATTTGGGAGATATTCAACTGGAATAGGAAAATAGTCTGTAACATTCTCAAAGGCTAGTAGTGGCTGTCCAGCAGCTACAGTCCCAATCATAGGAACATTAACAAGTTCGCGTCGCGTAGCGTTGTCCTCACGTCTGGTGGAAGAGAATTCATCATCTAATATCTCAATTGCACGAGGCTTAGTCTGATCTCTTCTAATATATCCATTTTTCTCTAAAGTCTCTAAATGGGCATGTACACTTGAGGTTGATTTTAAGCTTACAGCTTCACAAATCTCTCTTACCGAAGGTGGATACCCCTTTGTTAGAATCTCTGATTTCATAAAATCTAATATATTTTGTTGCTTTGGTGAAATTCTTCCGTTGTTCATAAGACCTCCTATTAAAATGATATCTATTTGTAAATTATATATAAATACAGAATATCTTTGAATTAATATTACCATATTCAATAGTAGATGGCAAACAAAAGTTCCGAAAATACGTTCGATTTATTATTGACAAACAAATGTTCGGATGGTAATATATATTTATCGAACATAGATTCGGAATTTGGCAAGAGAGTACAGTAATTGGGACACTAAATGATTTACAATGACTATAACAAATAAGGGAGGTAGTAGTCATGATTGCAGAAATTATAATAACTTCAAAGAATTCTATTAAAATACAACTATTGGGGATGCTATTATTAGTATTATGTATATTTTTCATATTAGGTAGCGTAATTGTAAAGGGAGAGAATTCAGAACAAGTAACACCTGAGAATAAATATTTCACGAATATTACAATTGAAAAGGGTGATACTGTGTGGGATATTGCAAAGGAAAATATAGATCGTGGACATTATGACTCTATCAATGAGTATATATATGAAATTAGACAATTAAATGAATTGAAATCAGATACAATTTATGAAGGAGAGCAATTAACGATTGCTTATTATGCAACATCTCCACGGCATTAGAAGTATTTTGTCTCTGTAATGTAGCACTTTGTATGAGTGCTTGAATACTATAGAATAAACCCGGACGGGAATGTCAAAAGAACCAAGATGATGGTGATGATTTGATGTTCTTGGCTGGGTTTTCTTAATAAAATATAAAAATCAACTAAAAATTACAATTTATTGACGATATGGCTTATATGCCATATAATGAGGCTGAAAAGACAAGGGAAAAAATTTACGATTGAATTTTATGAACGTGAAAACGGCGAAATAGAAAAAGCTAAAAAGTATAGAAATGATTATTTAGAAAGGTGTGAGAATAATGAGAAAATTTGATGATTTTCTAGTAGAACAACTTCAGGATGAAGAGTTCAAAAAAGAATATGACAATCTGCAGCCAGAGTTTGA
>JBFHFI010000072.1:0-11321 GCA_041583675.1 Butyrivibrio sp.
GACGTTGTAATAGATTGGCTTGATTTAAATTTTGAAGAAAAGTCAATCCGTTTCCGCTTCCTCTGGTTAATTCTAAATCAAGAATAATAGCATGAGGGGATTCACTAATTACATAAGTGAGAGCCTGACTTGCATTATTGGTTATATGAGTAAGTGCGATTTCATTTACAGTGTTTATGTAAGACTGAAAGGCATCGCAAGTATTTACATCATCTTCAATTAATAGAATTTTCAGGATATTGTTCATATCGAGTACCTCATCATAAATAATATCTTTATTTTACACAAAAAACAATAAGATAACAACAGAATATAATATATATTCATAAATACTAACAAATATTAGGTCAAAAACTAACGAATTATATATAATAAAAGAGGTATTATTGTAATAACATAATATCGTTTGAATAATAG
Source organism: Butyrivibrio sp. (assembly GCA_041583675.1). GTDB lineage: Bacteria > Bacillota > Clostridia > Lachnospirales > Lachnospiraceae > Eshraghiella. The sequence continues at coordinate 418 of JBFHFI010000072.1, forward strand.
CGTGGGAACTATTAGAATAAGGCAGGAGTTAAGTTTTACTAAAACCATAGAGGTGGGGACGTAGTATAGAACTATAGATATAGAGTCAGGTCCTGTTGTATATTGTGTAAATTATGTGTATTTTAAAAGATAAGATGAAAACCGATAGAGGTTTTTATCTTATCTTTTTTGAGTGTGTTCATATTGATAATGTTATGATATTATAATAAAGCAATTAAATAATTTATAAACAATGAGATAGGGGAAGCTATGTACCAAAATTATATATTTGATTTATATGGAACATTAATTGACATTAGGACAGATGAGGAAAGCAAGCAATTGTGGGAATCATTGGCAAAATGGATGCAGAGATATAAAATACAATATACGGGTTCTGAGCTTAAGGAAAAGTATCAAGAGCAAGTGCGAAAATTATTGGAAAAGCCAACAAAATATAAATATGTGGAAATTGATATTTTACAAGTATTTGAAAAGATTTGCAAAGACAAAAACACTGATATTTTACCAAAAGAAATATGGTCAGTGGGAGAACAGTTTCGAATGTTTTCAACAACGTATCTTGGCCTTTACGAAAATACAATCAATGTGTTAGACGCATTGAAAAAAGCGGGCAAAAAAATCTATCTTTTATCCAATGCACAAAAAGTATTTACTTGGAGAGAACTTGAATGTACAGGAATTCTACCCTATTTTGATGATGTATTTATTTCATCGGACATAGGTTGTAAAAAGCCAGATCCTTGTTTTTTTGGTCAATTAATAGATAAGCATCAATTGAAAATAGGGGAATCTATTATGATTGGAAATGATGAGAGTTCGGATATAATAGGTGCAAATAAAATGGGAATGGATGCAATGTATATTCATACGGAAATATCTCCAAAAGATGGGAAAAAACCACAGTGTAAGTATGTATTTGAAGATGGGGATATTGGACATGTATTAGAATTAATAAAAAACAAGGAGAGAAGCAAAAATGTATAATACAGTAATATTTGATTTAGATGGAACACTAATGAACACATTAGAGGATTTAATGAATAGTGTAAATTATAGCTTAGAATTAAGTGGATATCCACTTAGGACATTTGAAGAAGTTAGAAGATTTGTTGGAAATGGAATTAGGAAATTGATAGAACGTGCTGTGCCGGAAGAGGCATCTGTTGAAGAAATAGATATGGTGCACCAGAATTTTAGCAATCATTATAAATTACATTGTAATGATAAGACGGGACCATATGAGGATATCTTGGAATTGTTAGAAAAATTAAAAAACAGAGGTTATATCTTAGGCATTGCTTCTAATAAAGATAAAGCAGCAGTGAGAACATTAAATGATATATATTTTAAGGGCCTAATAGATGGAATTGGTGGAGCGGAAGAAGGAAAACCAGTAAAGCCAGATTCTTATATGGTCGACAAAGTGTTGGATGAACTAGGAAGTAGGAAAGTAGAGACTTTATATGTGGGAGATTCTCAGGTGGATGTTCAGACCGCTCAAAATGCAGGACTTGATATGGTGGCTGTTCTTTGGGGATTTCGAGATAAGGAAGAATTAAAAAAAGCAGGTGCTAGAAAGTTTATTGAGCACCCACTTGAATTATTACAGTATTTAAATTAAACCACAGATTTGGTCGATTAAGATTAATTCATCTTTAGTAAATCTTGATTGTGTCACAATCTGAATATTTTCCAATATTTGTTCTGGTTTGGAAGCACCAATTAATACACTGGTTACAATGTTATCTTTGAGGATCCAACTAAGAGCCATTTGAGCTAAAGTTTGTCCTCTTTCAATGGCCAATTCATTAAGTTTTTTTATTTGATCCATACGTTCTATTGTAAGATTATTTTCTTTTAAAAATCTTCCATCCGTAGCAATTCTACTATCTGTAGGAATTCCTTTTAAATAACGAGTTGATAGCATTCCTTGTGCTAAGGGTGAAAAACAAATAATTCCTTTTTTACTTTTTGCGGCATCTGTTTTTAATCCGTTTTTTTCAATGGTTCTATCAAAAATAGAGTAACGATTTTGATTAATTATAAATGGACAATGAAGCTGATTTAAAATGGAAGCGGCCTGCATCATAGTAGGACCATCATAATTTGAAAGCCCAGCATAAAGGGCTTTTCCACTTTTTACAGCAGTATTTAATGCACCCATAGTTTCTTCTAAAGGAGTATCGGGATCCATTCTATGGTGATAAAAAATATCTACATAATCCAAACCCATACGGTTAAGACTTTGGTCAAGACTTGCTAGAAGATATTTACGACTGCCCCAGTTTCCATAAGGGCCTTCCCACATGTCATAGCCAGCTTTGCTACTTATAATTAATTCGTCCCTATATTGGGATAATTCTTCTTTTAAAATTCTTCCAAAATTACGTTCGGCATCACCAGGATTGGGGCCATAATTATTTGCTAAATCAAAATGGGTAATACCATTATCAAAAGCTGTGTAACACATATTTTTCATAGTATCAAAATTTCCAGTTGCCCCAAAATTGTGCCATAAACCAAGAGAAATTTCTGGCAATTTCAAACCACTATCTCCACATTTATTATAAGTCATGTTTTCATATCTATTTTCTGCTGCTTTGTAACTCATATTTCAACCTCTCTTTCTAAGTCATCTTATAATAAAATTATAGAGCAGTATGAAATAATTTACAATAGATGTAATTCATATTAATAATAATTACAAACACGCTACCCTATGATATAATAATTTTGGAAATGAGGTAGTATATGAAAGAATTTTTACCTATTAGTAGAAAAGAAATGAAAAAGCGCGGATGGGAACAGTTGGATTTTGTATTTGTTATTGCAGATGCTTATGTAGACCATTCTTCTTTTGGACCTGCGATTATTAGTAGAGTGTTGGAATCACGTGGATATAAAGTGGGAATGATTGCACAACCGGATTGGAAACGAGCAGAAAGTATAGATGTTTTTGGAAAACCAAGACTTGGATTTTTAGTGTCTGGAGGAAATATGGATCCAATGGTTAACCATTATACTGTAAATAAAAAGAGACGTAGTACAGATGCATATTCACCAGGAGGTGTTATTGGAAAAAGACCAGATCATGCATCTGTTGTATATAGTAATATGATAAGGAAAGTTTATAAAGACGTTCCTATTATAATAGGGGGAATTGAAGCTAGTTTAAGAAGGTTTGCTCATTATGATTATTGGTCAGATAGCTTAAAAAGATCTATATTATTAGATTCACAGGCAGATATTATTTCCTATGGAATGGGAGAGCATTCTATTGTAGAAATTGCAGAAGCATTGAATGCAGGAATTGCAATACAAGATATAACATATATTGATGGTACTTGTTTTATGACAAGAGATTTGGAAAGTGTGTATGATTATGAGATGTTACCATCTTACGAAGAGTTAAAAGCAGATAAATTAGAATATGCAAAAAGTTTCTATATTCAATATCAAAATACAGATCCTTTTACAGCACATCGATTAATAGAACCTTATGCAAGAGGCGAATATGTTGTTCAAAATCCGCCATCAATGCAATTGACACAAATGGAATTTGATGATATTTATGGACTTCCTTATATGAATGCTTATCATCCAATTTATGAAGAAGCAGGAGGAATTCCTGCATTAAAAGAAGTCAAGTTTAGCCTTACTTCTAATAGGGGATGTTTTGGAACTTGTTCTTTTTGTGCAATTACTTACCATCAAGGAAGAATTGTGCAAGCGAGAAGCCACGAATCTTTGGTTGATGAAGCGGTTCAAATGACAGAAGATAAAGATTTTAAAGGATATATTCATGATGTGGGAGGTCCTACAGCAGATTTTCGTGGGCCAGCATGTTCTAAGCAAGAAGAAAAAGGTGCATGTCGTAATAAACAATGTATGTATCCGACTTTGTGTAAAAATTTAAAAGTAGATCATGAAGATTATATTCAATTGTTAACTAAATTAAGAAAACTTCCTAAAGTAAAGAAAGTTTTTGTTAGATCTGGAATCCGCTTTGATTATGTTATGGCAGAACCTAATGACCACTTTTTAACAGAATTATCCAAATATCATATTAGTGGACAGTTAAGAGTTGCACCAGAACATATTTCCAATCGTGTTTTGTCTTTAATGGGCAAACCTCAAAATGAGGTTTATGAGAAGTTTGTAGAAAAATATAAGGGAATTAATAAAGAACTAGGAATGGACCAGTATATTGTTCCATATTTAATGTCATCACATCCAGGATCTAAATTAAAAGATGCAATCGAGTTGGCAGAATATATTAGAGATATAGGATATATTCCAGAGCAAGTTCAAGATTTTTATCCAACACCATCTACAATTTCCACTTGTATGTATTATACAGGAGTTGACCCTAGAAATATGAAAGAGGTATATGTACCTAAAAGCTTTCATGAAAAAGCAATGCAAAGAGCTCTTATTCAATATAAAGACCCTAAAAATTATGATTTAGTAAAAGAAGCTTTGTATAAAGAACATAGAGAAGACTTAATGGGGTTTGATAAAAAATGTTTAATTCTTCCTAGAAAAATAGCAAGAGGAAAAAAGTCTGTAAATAAGCCAAATAAAGGTTGAAAAATATAGGCGAAGAGCATAGAATATATATAGTTATATTGTGACTTGAATAGTCCAATAAAAAATTATGGAGAGAAAGGATACAGTTAGAATGTATAATGGCAACGAGAAAGTAACAGTATTAGACCATCCACTTATTCAACATAAAATAACAATGTTAAGAAATGTTGAAACAGGAACTAACGAGTTCAGAAAATTAATAGAAGAGATTGCTATTCTTATGGGATATGAATCCTTAAGAGATCTTCCATTAGAAGACAGAGCCATAACTACTCCAATTCAGGAGACTATGAGTCCTATGATAGCAGGTAAGAAATTAGCGATAGTTCCTATTTTAAGAGCGGGACTTGGAATGGTAGGAGGAATTCTTTCTTTGGTACCAACAGCAAAGGTTGGACATATTGGCCTTTATAGAGATGAAGAAACTCATGAACCACATGAATATTATTGTAAACTTCCAACACCTATTGATCAGAGAAAAATCATTGTTTGTGATCCAATGCTTGCAACAGGTGGATCTGCAGTTGCTGCAATTGATTTTATCAAACAAAGAGGTGGAAAAGATATTAACTTTATGTGTGTAATTGCTGCACCAGAAGGATTAAAAAAATTAACAGAGGCACACCCAGATATTAAAATATTCTGTGGACATTTAGATGAAAGATTAAATGAAGATGCTTATATTTGCCCAGGTCTTGGTGACGCAGGAGATAGAATTTTTGGAACCAAATAAATAGAATTGGGAACCATCAATTTTAAAGAGTTCACGTAGTGTGAATACTTTAAAACTGATGGTTTTTTTGTAGAATAAGATAATAAATTAGTCCATTATTTGACTTATTTTTATGGTTGTGTTATAGTTTGTAAGAAATAACAGTTGAAGTAAGTAGTTAAAGTAGTTTTCTATACCGAGCACAAGTATGTTTGATAATAGATTTGTGTTAGATATAGTAAGAATCATAGGTTCTATGCATTATAAGAGTATTTAAGTTTTTGTAGTTTGAGACAGATATAATGGACGAAATTTTTACTGAAAAAACAGAATTTAGAACTGGGGTCTGCACAGGCTCATATGGGAATGTGCTACACTATCGTAAGGTGGTGTGTTGTGAGTCAAATTGGCGAAACTTAGACACTCTAACTCTATTATAGATAGAGTTGGAGTGTTTTTTTATATATAAAAAAGAATAATTTGGTCAAAAGGAGTAAGAGAATGACAAAAGTATCGGTTAAAAATCTTTACAAAATTTATGGACAGAAGCCTCATAAAGTATTGCAGGAAGTAAAAGATGGAATTGGTAAAGATGAATTATTAAAAAAGACAGGAAACGGTATTGGAATTAATAATGTTAGTTTTGATGTCGAAGAAGGTGAAATCTTTGTGGTTATGGGATTGTCCGGAAGTGGAAAATCAACCATGATAAGATGCTTGAATCGATTGATAGAACCTACAGATGGTGAAATTCTTATTGATGGTATAAATATATGTGAGGGAAACCAAGCACAGTTATTGGACGTTAGACGAAAAAAAATTGCAATGGTTTTTCAGCATTTTGCACTTTTTCCTCATAAAACGGTTGCAGAAAATGTAGCATACGGACTTGAGGTTCAAAAGTTAGAAAAAACGATTAGAAAAAATAAAGCATATGAAGCATTAAGTATGGTAGGACTAAAAGGATATGAAGAATCTTTTCCAAGTGCCTTAAGTGGTGGTATGCAACAACGTGTTGGGTTGGCAAGAGCTTTGGCTACAGATGCAGATATTCTTTTAATGGATGAGGCGTTTAGTGCCTTGGATCCTTTGATTAGAACGGAAATGCAAGATGAGTTAATGGCACTTCAAGAAAGTATGAAAAAAACAATTTTATTTATTACACATGATTTGGATGAAGCTCTTAAAATAGGAGATAGAATTGCTATAATGAAAGATGGAGTGGTTGTTCAAATAGGAACACCTGAGGAAATCTTAGATCATCCAGCAGATGATTATGTAAAAACATTTATAAAAGATGTGAATAGAACTAAAGTGTTAACTGCTTCAGCAGTAATGAAGAAACCAGATGCAATTATTTCTCAAAAAGATGGCTTGCATATGGCTGTTAGAAAAATGCAGGAAGCAAATATTTCAAGTATTTTTGTGACAAATAAAGAGCGTGTGTTGCAGGGAATTATAACAATTGATGCAGCAATTGAAGCAATGAAAAATGGAGAGACAGATATTACCAAATTACTGATAACAGATATAGAAAAAACGAGTCCTGATACTTTATTAGTAGATTTGTTGCCAACCGCAATACATATGAAATACCCAATTGCAGTTGTGAATGAGAATGAAAAATTATTAGGAATTATTGTGCGTGTCACAGTACTTGCCGGAATAGCAGGGGAGGAAATGGAAAATGTATAGAATACCATTAGGAAGTGGATTTGAAGATATTATACAGTGGTTAAAAGAGAATGGAAAACCCTTTTTTAGTGGATTGAAAGAAGGCGTTTTATTTATTATTGATCATTTAGAGGAGTTTTTGATTCTTGTGCCATGGTGGGTTTTTGTACTTGTAGTAGTAGCATTAGCCTTCTGGTTGAAAGGATTCAAACTTTCTATACTATCAGGATTAGGATTGTGCCTAATTTATTCTATTGAGTTATGGGATGAAATGTTGGAGACATTGGCATTAGTATTTAGTTCAACATTTTTAGCATTGCTTATTGGAATTCCACTGGGAATTCTTATGGCAAAGAAGTTAACGGCAGAGAGAATTATTAAGCCAATACTCGATTTTATGCAAACAATGCCAGCCTTTGTATACTTAATTCCATCTGTAATCTTTTTTGGATTAGGTAAAATGCCTGGGGCAATTGCAACTATTATTTTTGCGATGCCACCAGTAGTTAGACTTACTTGTTTGGGAATCAAGCAAGTGCCGGAAGATGTAATAGAAGCGGCAGTTTCGTTTGGATCCACATCGGGACAAATGTTAAGAAAAGTTCAAATTCCATTGGCTATGCCTACAATACTAACGGGAGTCAACCAAACGATTATGCTTTCTTTATCAATGGTAGTAATATCAGCGATGATTGGAGCAGGGGGACTTGGAGAAACTGTATTAAATGGTGTAACTCAAATGAAAATTGGAAAAGGTTTTGAAGGAGGTATTGCTGTAGTTGTACTTGCAATTATACTAGATAGTCTTACTCAAGCAATTGGTAAAAAATCAGGTAAAAAAGCAAAAAAATAGCTACAGTTGCCAATAAATATCAAAAAAAAGGAGAGAAATATGAAGAAAATATTGAAAAAAGGACTTGTAATGGTTCTTGCAATGACACTAGTTGGTACATTATTGATTGGATGTAGTAGTTCAGATACTGAGGATAGTAGTAGCAAGGGAGAAGTAAAACTTGTATATGTTAACTGGTCAGAAGGTATTGCTATGACAAATCTTGCAAAAGTTGTTTTAGAAGAAAAAATGGGATATAAGGTAAGTATTACACAAGCAGATGTTGCTCCAATTTTTACATCATTAGCAAGTGGAGACCAAGATGCATTTATGGATACATGGCTTCCAGTAACACATGCTAGTTATCTTGAAGAGTATGGCGATGATTTAGAAGATTTAGGTTTCAATTATGAAGGCGCAAAAATTGGTCTTGTAGTTCCTGCTTATATGGAAATCAACACAATTGAAGAATTAAATGATATTGCTGACTCATTGAATGGTGAAATTATTGGTATTGATTCAGGAGCTGGTATTATGTCAACAACTGAAACTGCAATCGAAGTTTATGGTTTGAATCTAGAAGTGCTTTCAGGAAGTGGACCTGCAATGACAGCAGCGCTTGCTACAGCAATTGAAAATGAAGAAGCTATTGTTGTAACAGGATGGGCACCACATTGGATTTTTGCAAAATATGATTTGAAATTCCTTGAAGATTCAGAAGGTGTATATGGAGATTCAGAAGATATTCATACAATGGCTAGAACCGGATTTAGTGAAGATATGCCTGAAGTTGCAGAATTCTTAGAGAACTTTTATATGACTAGTCAAGAATTAGGTGATTTAATGGGAGATATTGCAGACAGCGATGAAGAACCAGATGTAGTGGCTAAGGCTTGGATGGAAGAAAATGAAGATCTTGTAAACTCATGGATTCCAGCAGAAAACTAAAAGTAAATATAATAAATATTGTTAAATTCTTTGATATAAAATATAATGAATATTAGATTATTAATAATCATTAAGGGAATAAGACAAAGGAGTAATATGGGAAAAGATCTTTATCATTTGGTTGTAAAATATTATGATGACTGGTTTGCAATTAACAGAATCTATAATTCATGGGCAAAAAATCATGGGGTTTCTCAAAAAGAATTGTTTGTAATATATGAGATTGCGAACTCAAAAGGAACTTGTACACAAAGGCAGATTTGTGAACGATTTTCATATCGGAAGCAAACAGTTTCACAGATTATTCATAATCTTGAAAGGGAAAATCTTGTGACTTTAGAGGTACTTGCGTGTGATAAAAGAAATCGTAATATTTGTTTTACGGATAAAGGAAGAGCGTTTTCTGATGAATTGTTACTAGAATTAAAAGATAGAGAAATTAAAGCATTTATGACGATGTCAGAAGAAGAGAGACAAGTGATAGTGGATGGGTTTCATTTATTATCAAAAGCATTGGATAATGCATTTATTAAGTAAAAAAAGTTTTTCAGTTAAAAAATAGGATTGCGTAGATATAGAAATCAATGGATAAGATATATCTGTAAGTCCATAAAAATAATCCTCTGTATGAGACATACAAGTCTTATACAGAGGATTGTTTTATTTTATAGAGAATTATACCTTAAAAGTTAATCCTTCATCAGCATTTTCATCTTCGTTAAATTCATAATCCTTACCAGGAAGAATAGCATTTAATAGAATACCTACCAAAGCACCTGTAGCTAATCCGGAAAGACTAATAACAACTTCTCCCAAAGTAATATTAATGGAACCAACAGCACTGTAATTAATACCAATTGAAAGAACTAAAATCAAGGCTGCGATAATTACATTTCTAGTATTTGTAAAGTCAACTTGGTTTTCGACGATGTTACGAACACCAACAGCAGAGATCATACCATAAAGAACCAAAGATATACCACCAACAGTTGCAACAGGCATAGAACTTACAACTGCTGCAAATTTTGGAGAAAATGCAAAGATAATAGAAAAGCAAGCTGCAATTTCGATTACAAGTGGGTCATATACTTTAGAAAGTGTGAGAACACCCGTATTTTCTCCATAAGTTGTATTAGCAGGAGCACCAAAAAGAGAAGCAATAATTGTGGCAACACCATCACCAGCTAATGTTTTATGAAGACCAGGAGATTTGATATAATTTTTTCCGGTTGTGGAAGAGATAGCAGAAACATCACCAATATGTTCTACAATTGTTGCTAAGGAAATAGGGACAATAGTTATTATAGAAGTGATGAATAGAGATTTATCAAAATTAGCACCAAAGATAGAAAAAACAGTTTGACTTTGGTGAACAGGAAGACCAAACCATGCAGCTGAATGTACACTGGAGAAATCAACATTACCTGTAATAGCGGCTACTAAATAAGAAGCAATAATACCAATCAAGACAGGTAGAATTTTTACCATACCTTTTCCAAATATATTACAAACAATTACAACAATAATTGCAACTAATGCAATACCCCAGTTAACTGTGCAGCTATCAATTGCTGTTTTGGAAAGCGTTAAACCAATAGCAATAATAATTGGACCTGTTACTATAGGCGGGAAATATTTCATGACTTTTTTTACTCCAAAGATCTTAATTAATCCAGAAAGTAATAAATAGACGACTCCTGCAAAAGCAACACCGGCACAAGCATAAGGAAGTAATTGGGAATTATCAAGGGCGTTTCCAGATGCATCTGTTAAAGGAGCAATTGCAGCATATCCACCGAGAAAAGCAAAAGAAGATCCTAGAAAAGCAGGTACCTTTCTGTTTGTCATAAAATGGAAAAGTAGAGTTCCAAGACCTGCAAATAATAAAGTGGTTGAAACACTCAAGCCAGTGAGTGCAGGAACTAATACGGTTGCACCGAACATGGCAAATAAATGTTGCAAGCCTAAAATAAGCATTTTGGGAACACCAAGTTCTCGGGCGTTATGAATTTCTTGTTTGTTATCGTTACTCATTAGTAACCTCCTCAATATTTTTTTAATAAACCTTAACAAGTTTAACATAAGGTCAAAAGACTGTAAATCAAAAGAATGTAATTTAAAAGAAGTTATTTTTTTTGATTGAGA
>JBFHFI010000073.1:0-11119 GCA_041583675.1 Butyrivibrio sp.
GATATAATAATTATAATGTTTATAGGAGGTAGTATAGTGGAAGAAAATCAAATTAAACTACACTATGATATAATTTCAGTAAATCAAGTGGATTTAGAAATAGGAAAGAAATTACAAATTATTGATAGAGAAAAAAATAAATATGATTTAAAAAATAGATTTTTGATTGTGGGAGAAAAAGGATTTCGGGCATATCCAGATATAGAATTGCTAAAGAGTTTGGAACAACATGGGAAATCAATATCTGAGTGCAAAATTATAAAAAAAGATAAGTGGAACACGTATCGTGTCTCTCTTATCTAAAATTATAGAGAAATATCTATATTGCCACCTAAATCAGGAGATACTGCTGTTTCCATCATTTTTTGGACACCATCACCGGTTGTTTCTAAAGTATCTAAACTCATTGCAAGAACTTGTGTGGAGATTTGGTTGCCCAAATCGAACATGGCCATAGACGAAGATAGTGCTGCTATATCCATAGAATAGACCTCCTTTTAAATTGAATTGTTAATATTATACCTTTTAAGTATATATTATATATCGGATATTAACAATAGAACTTTAGATTTTATAGGCAAACATAGGTAAAATAATGAAAAACATACAAAGATTATAGGTCTATTGTGAAAAGTTGACACTAAATATTGTTTTTTATGTGAAAAATGTTTATATTTCAGAGCAAAAAAATGAGGAATAGGCAAAATGCCCAATTTATAGAAGTTTTTTTGTTGAATTGCAATATGGAATTGAATGTGGCATCGGTGTATTATTGTAGAAGAAAGAAGTAGATTAGCAATGTATGTTAATTAGGAGGAAATATATGGCAAGTTTATCACTTAAAAACGTTACAAAAGTATATCCAAATGGATTTATAGCAGTGAAAGATTTTAATCTTGAAGTTGAAGATAAAGAATTTATCATCTTTGTTGGACCATCAGGATGTGGAAAGTCAACAACACTTCGTATGATAGCAGGACTTGAGGAAATATCTTCAGGAGAATTATGGATTGCAGATAGATTAGTGAATGATGTAGAACCTAAGGATAGAGATATCGCAATGGTATTTCAGAATTATGCTCTTTATCCACATATGACAGTATATGATAACATGTCATTTGGTCTTAAGTTAAGAAAAGTATCAAAAGCAGAAATAGATAGACAGGTACAAGAAGCAGCTAAGATTCTTGGTATTGAGCCACTTCTTGATCGTAAACCAAAAGCTCTTTCTGGTGGACAAAGACAGCGTGTTGCTATGGGTCGTGCGATTGTTCGTAATCCTAAGGTTTTCCTTATGGATGAGCCTTTATCAAATCTTGATGCAAAACTTCGTGTACAGATGCGTATTGAGATTCAGAAACTTCATCAGAGACTTGAGACAACCATTATCTATGTTACTCATGATCAGACAGAGGCTATGACACTTGGAACAAGAATTGTAGTACTTAAAGATGGACTTATTCAACAAGTTGATACACCACAGAACCTTTATGACAGACCAGTTAATGCCTTTGTTGCTGGATTTATTGGATCACCACAGATGAATCTTCTTGATGCTAAAGTTGTTCAGACAGGTAATGATGTTGTACTTACGTTTGGAGGAAACTCAATTAAACTTCCAGAAGCAAAATCAGCAAAATTAATTAATGCTGGATATGTAGATAAGACAGTTATCCTTGGTATTCGTCCAGAAGATTTAAATGATTCAGAAGTATTTATTAATGCAACACCTGATAGTGTTATGGAAGCTACTATCAAAGTGTATGAATTACTTGGAGCTGAAGTATATCTTTATTTTGATGTTGATCAGTTTAGTTGTACAGCAAGAGTTAACCCTCGTACAACAGCACGTCCAGGAGATACAATTAAATTTGCTTTGGATTTAACAAAGTTACATGTTTTTGATAAAGAGACAGAAGAAGTTATTCTTCATTAATTAATAATTATTCGACCGAGTGGGGATTTTCCTACTCGGTTTTTTTATATATGCAAATAAAATGCAAGAAAATCAATATAATTTAGATTTTTATCAGAAATTGTGGTATTCTTTTAACAAAGGACTATTATTTAAAAATAATTGTTGTTTTAGTCTTTTTTTTTTATTCTGTTTGATTTAAAATAGAATAGATAAGTTTCAATTTAAAATAAGGAGTGAGCAGATGATTTCGAATCAGATATTGCAAAATACAATAGAAGGACTTAAATCAATTACAAGAATTGATTTATGTATAATGGATACAGATGGAAAGATTTTGGCAACTACATTTCCAGAGGCGGAAGGTTACGAAGAAGCAGTGTTAACATTTGTTGATTCCCCAGCAGATAGTCAAGTTGTATCAGGACATCAATTTTTTAAAGTTTTTGATGATAGTCAATTAGAATATGTTCTACTAGTTAGAGGCGGAAGTGATGATGTCTACATGATTGGTAAAATTGCAGCATTTCAGATTCAAAATCTTTTGGTTGCATACAAAGAACGTTTTGATAAAGATAATTTTATTAAGAATTTATTATTGGATAATTTATTATTGGTTGATATCTATAATAGAGCAAAAAAACTACATATTGACACAGAAAGCAGACGTGTTGTGTATATAATTGAAACAAAGCATGAAAAAGATAATAATGCATTGGAAACGGTTAGAACACTTTTCGCAACTAAGACCAAAGATTTTATAACAGCAGTGGATGAGAAGAATATTATTATAGTAAAAGAAGTAAAGCAAAATGAGACTTACAAAGATATGGAACAAACTGCTTTTGTAGTATTGGACACATTGAATACAGAAGCAATGAGTAAAGTGCATATTTCTTATGGTACTATTGTGAATTCTATCAAAGAAGTTTCGAGATCTTACAAAGAGGCGAAAATGGCTCTTGATGTAGGTAAAATTTTCTATAGTGATAGAAATGTAGTTGCATATAGCAATTTGGGAATTGGACGTCTTATTTATCAATTGCCAATACCTTTGTGTAAAATGTTTATCAAAGAAATCTTTAATGGAAAATCACCTAATGATTTTGACGAAGAGACTCTTTCAACGATTAATAAATTTTTTGAGAATAATTTAAATGTTTCTGAGACTTCAAGGCAATTGTTTATACATAGAAATACACTAGTATATAGATTGGATAAAATTCAAAAAAGTACTGGGTTGGATTTAAGAGTATTTGAAGATGCAATTACCTTTAAAATAGCGCTTATGGTAGTTAAATATATGAAATATATGGAATCTATAGATTTTTAATATTTTTTATTAGGTTTATTTACCTACTTAAAATAAAAAGGACTAGTTATAATGATATATTTAGAAAACGTAAGTAAGACATATGTTACGGGAGTTCCAGCATTGGACGATGTGACATTACATATAGAAGAGGGCGAATTTGTATTTATCGTGGGTTCAAGTGGGTCTGGAAAGTCTACACTTATAAAGCTTCTATTAAAGGAATTGGATCCTTCCAAAGGAAAAATCATTATTCATGGAAAGGATATTAGTAGAATAAGAAAATCTAAGTTACCATATTTTAGAAGAGAGATTGGGGTTGTATTCCAGGATTTTCGCCTTTTTGAAGATAGAAATATTTATGAAAATATTGCTTTTTCACAACAAGCAATTGAGGCACCTAGCAAAAGAATTAGACAAAAAGTACTTGCTATGTTATCTATGGTAGGTTTACTAGATAAATATAAATCATATCCAAAACACTTATCAGGGGGGGAACAACAACGTGTAGCAATTGCACGAGCGTTGATTAATCAGCCTGCTATTTTGCTTGCTGATGAGCCTACAGGTAATTTGGATGAAGCCAATTCTTGGGAAATTATGAAGTTATTAGAAAGTGCAAATGATCAAGGAACAACAGTTGTTGTGGTAACTCATAACATGGAAATTGTTCGTGCAATGAGCAAGCGCACAATTACCATTAAAGATGGTCGAGTGACTCATGATATACAGGAAGGCGGTAAGGTATATGAAATTTAGGTCTATGGGTTATTGTTTCATCCAAGGTCTTAAAAATATCACAAGAAATAGAGTTTTTTCTATGGCATCTGTTGCAACAATGGCTCTTTGTATTTTTATTTTGGGGTTGTTTTATTCAGTTACAACAAATGTCAATTATATGGTTGATCAAATGTCAGAAACATTATATATTCAAGTGTTTTTTGATGATGATATAAATGAGGAACGAATAGAATCTATAGGAAATACCATAGAATCTAGAGATGAAGTAACTTATATGGAATATACATCTGCAGAAGAAGCATGGAATGAATATAAAGAAAAATATTTTGGAGAAGATTATGCAGAACTTGCAGAGGGATATGCAGATGATAATCCTCTGGCGAATTCAGCATCCTATGAAGTATATTTTAAAGAGGCGACACAACAAAATGAATTGGTTACATTTGTTGAAGGGATCGATGGTGTAAGAAAAGTGAATAGTTCTGATGTTACAGCAGATAGTTTATCTGAAATTAGTAGTCTTGTTGGATTGGTTTCAATTGCGATTCTATTAATTCTTCTTGGTATTGCATTATTTCTTATTAATAATACAATTGCAATTGGAATTACAGTTCGTAATGAAGAAATTAGAATTATGCGTCTTCTTGGAGCACGGAATGCATTTATAAGAGCACCTTTTGTAGTGGAAGGTGTTTTGATTGGAATGGTAGGAGCTGCAATACCATTAGCTGCAGTTTATCTATTGTATGGAAATGTAGTTACTTATGTAATGAGTCAATTTTCATTTTTATCTAATATTCTAGTATTTATGCCAGTGGAAGAGTTGTTTAAAACTTTTGTACCTATGTCGTTGGCATTAGGAGTGGGATTAGGACTTTTGGGAAGTATTGTATCTCTCAGAAGACACATGAGAGAGTAGACTTTAAATTCTGTTAGCAAAGGGGTAAAATAATGAAAAAAATAATCAAAATGTCTTTAATTATTCTTGGATGTGTATTATTTCTTGGAGCTTTTGGGAAGGGGTCTGTGGCAACATGGGCAGTTGATCAAGATGATGTGGAAGAGGCACAAGGACAGGTAGAAGCAATTCAAGAAAAAGTAAATGAATTGGAAAATACATTACAAGAACTTTCTGAGAGTATGACGGATACGGAAGAATATGTGGAAGAATTAGACGGCATGTTAAACAATCTATCATCAGAATTGGTAGCTTATAGAAATCAAATATATGCAAAACAAGCAGAGATTGATTCGAAAAATCAGGAAATTTTAGATAAACAAGCAGAAATTGACCAAACAGAAATAGATCTAGAGATAGCTCAAAATACAGAACAGCAGGAATATGAAGCTATGAAAGATCGTATTCAATATATGTATGAATGTGGAGAAGAGACTTTTCTTGATATGATTTTTTCTTCAGAGGATTTGTCAGATCTTTTAAGTAAAACAGAGTATGTACAAAGTATTACAAGTTATGATCAGAAGAAAATGCAAGAGCTTGCTGCAACAAGGGATAGTATCACAACAATGTTGGTAAAATTGGAAAATGATAAAATTGCTTTGGATGATGAGAAAAGTGAGTTGGAAGTTCAGAAACAGGAATTAGTGGCTTTGGAAACAGACTTGGAAAATCAACAGGTGTATGTAGATACAGTTCTTGGGGAGAAAGAAAACGCCCTTCAAACATTGAGTGCACAGAAAACTGCCACAGCGGAAGAAAAAGCGGCTGCAGAAGAAGAACTTGTCCAACAGGAGCGAATGGTAGCTAATTTACAAGCCCAATGGTTGGCAGCGCAACAAGCAATTATTGATGCAGGTGGAGATGTAAACACAGCATCTCAAATTAAATTAACAGAAATTGGACTTTCTGGTGGATTCACATGGCCCCTACCTGGGTATAATACAAGTAAAGATAATATAACATCTCCATATGGAGATAGAATTCATCCCATTTTTGGTACAAATTCTTTTCATGATGGAATAGATATATCAGGCAGCGGAGTATATGGAAAACCGATTGTAGCAGCTTATAGTGGAACAGTTACTCATTCTGGATATCTTGCTTATTATGATGGATATGGAAATTATGTGGAAATTGATCATGGTTCAGGTGTTTCTACATTATATGCACATATGTCTTCTATGGCAGTAAGCGAAGGGGATGTAGTAAATGCAGGGGATGTAATTGGTTATGTAGGTTCAACAGGAAATTCAACAGGAGCACATTTGCATTTTGGATTATATATGTACAGTGCGGAAAAAGGAAAGATTGTATCAGTAGATCCAGCTTTGTATCTTCCTATGCCTTCTGGTTATTTTGATTAAAAATAAGAATTTGAAAAAATCCCTCAGGTCAGTGCCTGGGGGTATGTTGATATGATACAAAGACGGGAGAATAGAATGGATAAGATGAAAAGCAAAAAAATATATAATAGGGGATTGTTTACCGGTGCTGTAGTGGGAATACTAGCAACATTGTTAATTGTGACATTGGTTATTGGACTGTTACTTCCAAAGTTAGACATTGGTGGAGATGATATACCTGAGCTTACCATTGGTGATGATGTAACAGATAAAATGAATATGCTTTTAAGTTATGTGGATTATCTGTACTTATTCGATTACGATGAAGAAGAAATGGCAGACTATGTATACAAGGGAATTATGGAAAGCTTAGGGGATCCTTATTCCGTATATTATACAGCAGAAGAATATTCTGATTTGATGGAGAGTACGAGTGGAACTTATTATGGAATTGGGGTTGTGGTAAGCCAAGATCCGGATACTGGAGCAGTGGAAGCGGTTCTTCCTTATGAAGGAGCACCAGGAGATTTGGCAGGAATACAGGCAGGAGATATGATTATTGCAGTTGATGAGATGTCTATTACTGGAATGGATCTTGATCTTGTGGTTGATATGATTCGAGGAGAACAGGGAACGACAGTTACTTTAACAGTTTTAAGAGATGAAGAGACATTAGATATTGTTGTTACAAGAGATGAAGTAAAAGTAGTGACTGTTGGATATGAAATGTTAGAAGATAATATTGGATATATATCTGTTTCACAATTTGATGGGGTAACAACGGATCAATTTGCAACAGCAATGGACGACCTAATAGAACAAGGAATGACAGGATTAATAGTGGATATTCGTAATAATCCAGGGGGCAGACTGGATGTTGTAACAGATATGTTAGATACTTTGTTACCGGAAGGTGTTATTGTATATACGGAAGATAAAAATGGTAATAGAGTAGATTATAATTCAGATTCAGCTTCTATTTTAAATGTTCCAATGGCGATTCTCGTCAACGGAAATAGCGCAAGTGCGTCAGAGATTTTCTCAGGAGCGATGCAAGATTATGATTTAGCTGAAATAATTGGGGAGCAAACCTTTGGAAAAGGAATTGTGCAATCAATTATTCCTTTTGAGGATAACTCAGCAATTAAAATTACCGTTGAAAATTATTTTACTCCAAAGGGGAACAACATTCATGGAATAGGAATTACTCCAGACGAGATTGTTGAATTGGATGAAGATAAATATTTAGAAGAAGGAATTGACACACAGTTACAAGTAGGGATTGAGTATATTTTAAATCAAAAATAGGAGATAGTATGAGTATTGCGTTTGTGTTTGGCTTGATTGCAATTGGTTTAATTTTTACAGGAATACTTTCTGTAAGAAGTGAATCAGTGAATAGATATAAAAATAAATATTATTTATTTGGGGTTGCGATTAATATTATTATACTAGCAAGTGAAGCTATTGGATATATGGTATATGGTTATTTGGATAACATATTATATTATATTTTGAAAATAGTTGTATTTGTTTTGGCGCCATTACTTCCTTATGCTCTTTTATTAATGAATCGTCCCGGATTTAGGAAAAAAGAGCAAATCTTATTGATACCAGTTATTATTAATGGAGTAATTGGAATGCTATCCCCTTGGTTACATACATTTTTCTATGTGGACAGTCAAAATATGTATCATAGAGGACTGTGGTTCTTTCTTAGTTTTGTAATAGGTTTTTCTTATATTATAATGGGTATTATAGATATGATAAAAATTTATGTGGACTTGGATCATAAAGAACGTCATTTCTTGTATTTTTTATGTGGCTTTATGGTGGTAGGAGTTGGAATACAAATTTTTAATATTGAGTTTATCACAATGTGGCCTGTTATTGGGATAGGAATGATTATTTATTATATATTTATTGTAGAGTTAAATGGAAAATATGATTCCTTAACAGGAGCACGCAATAGAAATGCTTTTGAAAAAAGAAAAGAATCCTTAAAAGATAATAAAGATTATACATTGGTTGTAATGGATATTAATGGAGTTAAAATTACAAATGATGCTAAAGGTCATGCTGAGGGAGATTTGTTGATTATGGACGCCTCTCAAATTATGATTAAAAATTTTGCGAGAATTGGAACGGTATATCGATTTGGTGGAGATGAGTTTTGCGTTGTTTGTGAAGATAAGACCACAAAGCAAGTAGGGGATGCACTTTTTTTGATAAAATATGAAATTATAAAAATGAATCAAAATCGTGCAATTCCATTGACAATAGCTTTTGGAAGTAAAAGACACAAAGTGGGAAGCAACACAGGATTTGAAGAAATATTTCATAGTGCTGATGCCATGATGTATAAAATGAAAAAAGAATTTTATAAAGAACATAGAGAATATGATAGAAGAGCAGACAGATGATATAGAACAAATGTTTGCTTTTCTTTTTTCGCTATGATAAAATATAGTGAAAATACTAGATTTTAATGGATAAGGAGTTGCGAAATGGACCAATTTATTTTACATTCAGAATATGAGCCTACAGGGGACCAACCACAAGCAATCTCTGAGTTGGTACAAGGATTTCAAGAAGGAGATCAATTTCAGACATTGTTGGGAGTTACAGGATCTGGTAAGACTTTTACAATGGCTAATGTAATAAAAGCATTGAATAAACCGACTTTGATTATAGCTCATAATAAGACTTTGGCAGGGCAGTTATATAGTGAATTTAAAGAGTTTTTTCCAGATAATGCGGTGGAATATTTTGTGTCCTATTATGATTATTATCAACCGGAAGCTTATGTGCCATCAACGGATACTTATATTGAAAAAGATTCGGCAATTAATGATGAAATAGATAAATTAAGACATTCTGCAACCGCGGCTTTAGCAGAACGTAGGGATGTGATTATAGTAGCCAGTGTATCCTGTATCTATGGATTGGGAAGCCCTATCGACTATAAGAATATGGTAGTATCTCTTAGACCGGGAATGGAAAGAGACAGAGATGATATTATACGTAAATTAGTAGAATTACAGTATGATAGAAATGATATGGATTTTCATAGAGGAACTTTTCGTGTTAGAGGGGATGTACTAGAAATATTTCCAGCATCATCAGATGATAGAGCTGTTAGAGTGGAATTTTTTGGAGATGAAATAGAACGAATTACAGAAATAGATACCTTAACGGGTGAGGTTAAATCAGAATTAATGCATATTGCTATATTCCCAGCGTCTCATTATGTTGTTCCAAGAGATAAAATGATAGCAGCAACAGAGAATATTCGAGAAGAGCTTAAGCATCAATTGGAATATTTTAAAAGTGAAGATAAATTAATAGAAGCGCAGAGAATAGGGGAGAGAACTAATTTTGATCTGGAAATGATGTTAGAGACTGGATTTTGTTCTGGTATTGAAAATTATTCAAGACATTTGGCCGGATTAGAGCCTGGTTCAACACCACATACCTTAATGGATTATTTTCCGGAGGATTTTTTGATTATAGTAGATGAGTCTCATATTACAATTCCACAAGTTAGAGGAATGTATTTTGGAGATAAAGCCCGTAAAACCACCTTGGTGGATTTCGGTTTTCGACTTCCATCCGCATTGGATAATAGACCCCTTAATTTTGAAGAATTTGAAAATAAAATAAATCAAATGATGTTCGTATCTGCGACACCTTCTAAATATGAGTTAGCGCATGAATTAAATCGAGTTGAACAAATTATTAGGCCGACTGGATTATTGGATCCACCTATAGAGGTAAAGCCTGTGGAAGGTCAAATTGATGATTTGATTTCAGAGGTAAATAATGAAGTGGAGAAGCACAATAAAATATTAATTACTACATTAACCAAGAGAATGGCAGAAGATTTAACTAATTATATGAAGGAATCAGGAATTCGGGTTAGATATCTCCATTCGGATATTGATACCTTGGAACGAGCAGAAATTATTCGTAATATGAGATTGGATGAGTTTGATGTACTAGTTGGGATTAATCTTCTTAGAGAAGGATTGGATATTCCGGAAATAACATTGGTTGCAATATTAGATGCAGATAAAGAAGGCTTTCTTAGATCTGAGACCTCTTTGATTCAGACAGTAGGACGAGCAGCTCGTAATGCAGATGGGCGCGTTATTATGTATGCAGATAGAATTACAGATTCCATGGAAAAAGCAATAGGAGAGACAGTTCGACGTAGGGAGATACAGGAAGCATATAATGAAAAGCATGGGATTACACCTACTACGATCAAAAAGGCAGTAAGAGATCTAATCGCAATATCCAAAGCGGCTAATAAAAGTGGAATTGTATTAGAAAAAGATATAGAATCAATGAGTGAAAAAGAATTGGATAAGCTTATTCGTGAGTTGAATAAAAAGATGCATAGGGCGGCAGCAGAGTTGAATTTTGAAGATGCAGCCAGAATTAGAGACGAAATAACACAAGTAAGAAAGCACATGAATTAATGGAAGCTTGTGAAAGGAAAAACAATAAATGAATAAATTTCAAAAACAATATATAAAAGTAAGAGGCGCTTGTGAGCATAATTTAAAAAATGTAGATGTGGATATTCCAAGGGATTCTTTTACAGTACTAACAGGATTATCAGGATCAGGAAAATCATCATTGGCTTTTGATACAATATATGCAGAAGGGCAAAGACGTTATATGGAGTCCATTTCATCATATGCTAGGCAATTCTTGGGTCAGATGGAAAAACCCAACGTAGAAAGCATAGAAGGCCTTTCTCCAGCAATTTCTATTGATCAGAAGTCGACAAATCGTAATCCGAGATCTACAGTGGGGACAGTTACAGAAATCTATGATTA
>JBFHFI010000074.1:0-11057 GCA_041583675.1 Butyrivibrio sp.
AAATAGTGAAATACCGTAATATGCATCTGTAAGACAAGCAATGGTTCCAGGACCAAAATTGTAGTTTCCGTAAGTGGAATAAGCAATTATTTTACCTTTTATAACAACGTAAAGATTTTCGACATCTTCTCCATTAGTACAAAGAATGTCACCAGATTTTAATTCTATAATTGACTCACTTATTGCCATATGTAACCTCCATGTAAATAGTTAGTTTAATAATATATGTAAAAAACAATTGCGTCAATGCTAGCTTGTAAATAATATTTTAAGTAAGGAAAAATTGAAAGTATTATTTTATAAAAAAGTGTACGAAATTAAGTTCTTATGATATACTTCATGTATGTAAATAGTTAGGAGAATACTATGAATTATATTTGGATTTTTATTGTAATTATGGTAGTTGTGAATGGAATTAGTAAAGTTTCTAAACAGCAAAAAGCGAATTCAAAAAATTCGAAAGAGCAATCAGATTCTCAGCCCAGAACTGAGCGGGACATATCAACAAGAACTACAAATCAAAACACGAAAAAAGATATAAACCTAGTTGAATATAGTAAATTTGATGCTGGAAGAGTACAAATGGGTGATGATACAAAACTTTTAAAAAAGGCACTTAGACATGATGGAGGTAATAAAAATAGAACCAATATGAAGGTTGTTAGATGTCCATATTGTGGAGCTGAGAATGAGGTATCAAATTCAGGAACAGAGAATTATAAGTGCTATTTTTGTTGGAGTAGATTGTAAAATAGTATAGACATAATAAAGAATCGGAGGAACGGAAGATGGTTATCAATGACAAAAATAATTTTGTCGGAATCATAGCAAAATTACTAACAGGACTAGAATATGAGAATGTACAAGTGACAAAGGGGGATAATAAGCTGATAGATATTACAGCTGAAAAGTCCAAAGAAAAGTTCTGTTTTAAATGTAGGTATGATATTGACGCTATCGGAGATACGAAAATTCAAGAGTTTGTGGACACTGTAAAAACAGATAAGAATAGAACGGGTGTATATGTGACAAATAGTTCTTTTTTGGCTTCGGCGAAAACCAAAGCGGAAGAGGCAGGGGTTTTATTATGGGATCGTAATCTAATAGATAGACTGGCAATTGGAGTTCCAAATGCTATAGAAGATGAAATCCCAGAACCAAAAGGACATAAAAAAATATATGTTTTATTAGCTCTAATTGGGGTAGTTGTGATTACAGCAATAATATATTTTTCACTTTTTTTATAAACAGGAGTTATAATGAATCTTTTAACAATAGAAAAATTAAGTAAAACATATGGAGAACGTAAAATATTTGATCAAACATCCTTTTACTTAGAAGAAGGAGAAAAGATTGGGCTTATCGGGACAAATGGAACCGGTAAGTCCACTCTTTTGAAGTTAATTACGGGAATTGTGACCCCGGATGAAGGAATTATTACAGTGGCAAATCATGTTGTGATTCAGCACTTATTTCAAAACCCTGAGTTTGCAGAGAATCAAACAATTATGGATTATATTATGAATGGTATTCCAGAGAATGAATCAAAATGGGGGATAGAAGCAGAAGCACGCGGGATGTTATATACTTTTGGCCTAAATGATGTAGAAATTAAAACTGTAAAATTATCAGGAGGTCAAAGAAAAAAAATAGCTTTGATTAAAACATTACTTGCACCTGCTGATATTTTAATTTTAGATGAACCAACAAATCATTTGGATAATCAAATGGCTCAATGGCTAGAAGAATATTTATGCTCCTATAAAGGAGCTTTGATTATGGTTACTCATGATCGCTATTTTTTAGATAGTGTATCAACTAGAATTGTTGAGATTGATCAAAGTAAAATTTATAGTTATAAAACAAATTATTCTGGATTTGTGGATTTGAAAATTCAACGAGAAGCAATGGAATTGTCAACTGACAGTAAAAAGGCTAATTTGTTGAGAAATGAATTAAAGTGGGTTATGCGTGGAGCAAAAGCTAGATCGACCAAACAAAAGGCTAGATTAGATCGATTTGAGGAACTTAAGAATAGAAAAAGACCACAAGTTGAAGAAACTTTAGAAATGAGTTCCATCTCTACTCGTCTAGGAAAAACAACAGTGGAATTGGAAAATATTTTTAAAGCATATGGAGAAAAAAAATTAATAAATGATTTTAGTTATATTTTTTTGAAAAAAGATAGAATTGGTTTTATTGGGGAAAATGGTTGTGGAAAAACCACTTTAATGAAAATGATTCAAGGAGAGATTCAACCAGACCAAGGACAAATTATAAAGGGAATAACTGTTAAAATAGGATATTATGCACAAGAAATTTCTAATATAGAGGGAACTATTTCTTATATGGACCCTGAGATAAATGTTATAGAATATATTCGAAGAACAGCAGAGTATGTCAATTCAAAAGATGGAATGATTTCAGCCTCTCAAATGTTAGAAAAATTTCTCTTTGACGTAAAAAAACAATATTCTTTGATTCGAAATCTTTCAGGTGGAGAAAAAAGAAGATTAAATCTTTTAAGAGTTTTAATGGAGGCTCCAAATGTCTTGATTTTGGATGAACCTACAAACGATTTGGATATTCAAACATTAACAATTTTGGAAGATTATTTAGATGCATTTGATGGAATTGTAATTGTAGTAAGTCATGATCGCTATTTTTTAGATCGAGTTGTGAATAGAATTTTTTCTTTTGAAGGAAATGGAATTATTAAACAATATGAAGGTGGATATACAGATTATAGTATTGTTAGAGAATTTGAAAGTAAACAGGAGGAAATAGCACCTCAAAAAACAGAAGATAAGCAATTGGTAAAAAGAGAACATGAAAATAAATTAAAGTTTACATTTAATGAACAAAGGGAATTTGAAACTATAGAATTAGATATTGAGAAAATAGAAATAAAAATACAAGAATTAGAAGAATTGATTTTGAAAAATGCTACTGATTTTATAAAATTAAATGAATATAGCATTGAAAAACAAAAAAAAGAAGAAGAATTAGAAGATAAAATGCAACGATGGGAATATTTAACGGAATTAGATGAACAAATTCGAAACCAATAGATAGACATGAGGATGGCAGCCTTATTGCTAAGACTGCCAGATAGGAATGAAGAAAAAGCATTGAACTATTTCTTTATTACAAAACAAGTATAATACATAATTATGATATTTGTATGGATAAACTATAAAAAAAGCATAAAATTTATAAGAAATAAATGTAAAAATAGAAATAAAAAAAGTCTCAAACCGAAGTTCTGAGACTTTAGTGCAGCTGATGGGATTTGAACCCACACCCACGTAAATGGACATGAACCTGAATCATGCGCGTATGCCAATTCCGCCACAGCTGCAAGCTTAATTATAATAGCATTGAGGATATTTTGTGTCAAGAAAAGAATCAAGAATTGAGAGTTGGTTATTTGTGAAAAAAAATCTAAAAAGCTTGCATTATTAATGTTTTTATGATATTATTCATTTCGGCGCTGATATTCAGCGTCAAGCCAAATATGCAGTTGTGGCGGAATTGGCATACGCGCTAGACTAAGGATCTAGTGAGCATTGCGCTCGTGAGGGTTCAAGTCCCTTCGACTGCACGATAGAAAGACTTCAGAGTTTTTACAAAAACTTTGAGGTCTTTTGTAATTTATAAATAAGATTCTTTATAACATATTATAATATTGAAATAATTTATGTTATAATAAATTCATTAAACTCAAATAAAAGGAGAAAATATGCTTGAAAAAGGTGTCGTCGTGGGTTTGGTTGCTTGTTCTAATGCTATACCCGCTGAGACAGAAGAACAAATAAAAGAGCTTGGATTTATGTTATCGGATATGGGTTTGGAAGTTAGAGAAGCAAAGTATCTATTTAGTGATAAGATTTCAGAAGGTACAATAAAACAAAGAGCAAAGGAATTAATGAAAATGTTTTTGAATCCTGAAATAAAGGCTGTTTTTGATATTTCAGGTGGAAATATTGCGAATGAGATTCTACCATATTTGGATTATAATTTAATAGAAGAGAATGCAAAGCCTTTTTTTGGATACAGTGATTTAACTTCAGTATTAAATGCAATTTATCATAAAACAGGTATACATACAGGATTGTTTCAAATTAGAAATTTGATTTATGAACATGGAGAAAGACAGAGAGCTGATTTTGAAATGACACTTCTTGGTGGAGAAAATCATTTGTATGATATTGATTATGAGTTTGTTCGAGGAGATTCTTTGAAGGGCGTTGTAATAGGAGGAAATCTTAGATGTTTATTGAAGTTGGCGGGAACTGAATATATGCCTTCTTTTAGACATAAAATTTTAATGCTTGAGAGTTTAAATGGAAATGAAGCAACAATAAGATCTTGTTTTGCTCAGTTGGAGCAAATGGGAGCGTTTAATGAAGTAAATGGAGTTTTATTAGGACAATTTACCAAATTACAAAAAAAATCTAAGAAAAAGGCTGCTAATATCTTAATGGACGTTTGTCAGAATGATAGGTTTCCTATTGTTGTGACAGAAGAAATAGGACATGGAGCAGATTCAAAAGCTATGTTTATAGGAATGGATATTGAATTTGATTAATATATATAAAACAGATGCTTTGGCATCTGTTTTTTTTATTGAAATTGTATAATTTAATTTCTAGCATAGGGGTGTATACTAGATTTAAGGAAAGAGGGAATTATGATGAAAGTAATAGACTTAACACATGTAATTACGGAAACAATTCCTGTTTACCCAGGAACGCCCAGTCCCTATATAAAAAAAATTTCTAGTTATTGTAAAAATGGATTTGTAGAATCATCAATTACGATTACGAGTCATACAGGAACTCATATGGATGCACCAGCCCATATTTATGAAGATGGATTGGGATTAGAAGGATTGCCTATGGATGCATTCTTAGGAAGTGGAGTTGTAATTGATTGTAGAAAACATAAAGACAATGAAATGATAACAATGAGTGATATTAAAAAAGTAGGAGAAAGAGCAATTGTAGCAGAGTATTTACTTTTTTTGACAGGCTGGGATTTAAATTGGGGAAAAGAATCCTATTATTCGGGGTATCCATATTTTGATATGGAAGTTGTAAATTTTATTATTAATACAAATAAAAAAGGAATTGGGATTGATACAATTAGTGTGGATCCTGAATGGGATAGTAGATTTCCTAGACATAAAGCGCTTTTAAAAAATAATCAATGTAATGTTATTGAAAACCTAACGCACATTGATAAAGTTATGGACCAAAAATTTATTTTTTGTGCATTTCCATTGAAATTTGAAAATTCAGACGGTGCGCCAGTAAGAGCGGTAGCAATTATAGAGGAGTAACAATGAAATATTTAAATCAATTTTTAATAATAGCAGCAGTTTCTTTTATAGGAGAATTGCTGCATACACTAATTGCATTTCCAATTCCAGGAAGTGTGTATGGTCTTGTTATTATGTTTTTACTTTTATTAAGTGGAGTTCTGAAATTAGAACAAGTAGAAAATGTAGCAGATTGGATGATATCTATTATGCCAGTATTTTTTATACCTCCGACAGTGGCCATTATTACAGTGATTGCTGATTTTTCAGTGGCTTCGATTGTTGCAATTATCACGATATCTATGATTAGTACAGTCGTGGTAATGGTTGTGACTGGACACACATCTCAAGTTTTGATTAGAGCAAAAAAAAGGAGAAAACAACATGAATGATATTTTTACAGAATCAGTTTTTATGGGGATTGCATTGACTTTAGGTGCATATTGGATAGGAATGGAATTACGTAAGCGTTTTAATTATGTATTGGTAAATCCTCTATTAATTGCAACAGGTATAGTATGTCTTTTTTTGGTTGTTGGTAAAATAGATTATAATAATTATAATTTGGGAGCAAAATATATTACATTTTTTTTAACACCAGTAACAGTATCACTAGCCATTCCCATGTATAGACAATTAAAACAATTACAAAAGCATTTTTTTGCGATTATTTTAAGTGTATTTTCGGGAGCTGTTGCTTGTGCGGCTGTAATATTTGGATTATCAATTTTATTGCATGTAAAATCTGATGTTTACTATTCACTATTACCTAAATCCGTAACAACTGCAATTGCGCTTCCGATCTCATCTGAGAATGGAGGAATAGAAAGTATTACAGTTATGGCTTTAATGATTAGTGGATTATTGGGAGGCGTGTTTGTGTCTTCTATTTGTAAAATCGCAAGGATTATAGAACCTGAAGCAATTGGACTTGCATGTGGTAGTGCATCACATGTAGTTGGAACTAGTAGAGCGATGGAAATTGGAGAATTGGAAGGCGCAATGAGTAGTCTTGCAATTGTTGTTACTGGAATTATGACAGTTTTTATTGTTCCATTTATGAGTGGACTACTTTAATTTGCTTTTTATGAAATAATAGGTTATAGTTTTTTTGAATAAAAGTGAGTTCGTAACCATCCTCACTTAAAACAAAACTAAGGAGAATGAAATATGAAAAAAATGAATGCGATTTTTATAGCGCAGGCTGCAATGATTGCGGCTTTTTATGTGGTACTGACCTATGTATCCAATCTTGCAGGATTGGCAAGCGGAGTAATACAAGTTAGGCTTTCAGAAGCATTAACGATATTACCGTTTTTCACACCAGCAGCAATACCGGGGTTGGCAATAGGATGTTTTTTAAGTAATGTCTTAACAGGATGTGCATTGTTTGATGTAATATTTGGGTCAATAGCAACTTTAATAGGGGCAATAGGAACCTATTTTTTAAGAAAGTATAAATGGTTAGCGCCAGTGACACCGATACTGGCGAATATTTTAATTATTCCATATGTACTTCAAGTGGCATACGGAATAGAAGATTCTTATTGGTTTTTAATGTTAACAATAGGAATTGGAGAATTGATATCAGCAGGTATTTTGGGAATGATATTATTATTTTCTCTTGAAAAAAACAAGCTGACAATTTTTCCTACAAGTAAGTTCTAATAAGAAAAAAGGCTTTAAAAAAAATTTATAATATGTTATAATTTTGACAGTTTATGAAGGAGGTCCTAAGATGAAACATATTAAAACAATTAGCACTAAGAATCTTAAAGAAACTGCTAAGACAGGTGGATGTGGAGAATGTCAGACATCATGTCAATCAGCATGTAAGACTTCTTGTACAGTTGGAAATCAGAGCTGTGAAAACAAATAATTATACAAGTTAAAGTGAACGACTAAGAGAGTGAATTTGGAGAAAATGGGAATTTGACCTTTTTTTCCCACTCTCTTATTTTCACGTAGGAGGAAATAGTGATTCATCAATATAAAAACAACGGATTTAATATCGTATTAGATGTTAATAGCGGATCAGTTCATGTGGTAGATGAAATTGTGTATGACATGATTCCTTTATTTCAAAAAAATGCATATGAGATAATATTAAATCAACTTGAAAATAAATATTCAAAAGAGGATATAAAAGAAGCATATCAAGAAATTCAAACATTAAAAGATGCAGAAGTGCTTTTTACAGACGATATTTACGAAGATTATATAGAAAAATTTACCAAACAAAAGGCAAAAGATAATATAGTAAAAGCAATGTGTTTACATATTGCTCATGATTGTAATTTGGCTTGTAAATATTGTTTTGCGGAAGAAGGGGAATACCATGGACGCAGAGCACTTATGAGCGCAGAAGTTGGGAAAAAAGCACTTGATTTTTTAGTTGAAAATTCAGAAAATAGACAGAATTTGGAAGTTGATTTCTTTGGAGGAGAACCTTTAATGAATTATGAGGTTGTAAAGGAAATCGTGGAATATGGTAGATCTATTGAGAAATTACATCATAAAAAATTTCGTTTTACAATGACAACCAATGGGGTGTTATTAGATGATGAAAAAATGGAATTTATGAATAAAGAAATGGCTAATCTTGTTCTTAGCGTAGACGGTAGGCAATCTGTTCATGATAATATGCGACCTTTTAGAAATGGGGCAGGAAGTTATGATTTAATTATGCCAAAATTTGAAAAAGCAGCGGAATCAAGAGATCAGAATAATTATTATGTGCGTGGAACATTTACACGAAATAATCTAGACTTTTCAAAAGATGTATTGGATTTAGCGAATCGCGGATTCAAGCAGATATCTGTGGAGCCAGTGGTAGCGGAGTCTAGTGAAGATTATTCATTAAGAGAAGAAGATTTGCAAACAATATTTCAGGAATATGATAAGCTTGCGGTTGAAATGATTCAAAGAGAGAAAGCTGAAGATGGGTTTAATTTCTTCCATTTTATGTTGGATTTAACGGGAGGCCCATGTGTTTATAAAAGATTATCCGGATGTGGATGTGGAACAGAATATTTAGCAGTGACGCCTTGGGGGGATTTTTATCCTTGTCATCAATTTGTAGGGCATGAAGAATTTATCATGGGAAATGTAGACGATGGAATTAAAACTCCTGAAATACGTAAAATGTTTAATGAGAGTAATGTATATACCAAACCAAAATGCAAAGATTGCTTTAGTAAATTCTTTTGTAGTGGAGGTTGTGCAGCAAATGCTTATAATTATAATGGGGATATTAATGAACCTTATGGAATTGGGTGTGAACTACAGCGAAAAAGGGTGGAATGTGCAATTATGATTAAATGTGCACTTGCTGAGGAAGGTGTTGAACTTGAGGGTGAAGAGACAAAGGCATAAGATAAAAAAAATTCTTACATATGGATTTACCGTGGGGATTTTTTTGTGTGCAATTGTATCGGTTTTAAATCCACGGATAACGTTGGCTTCAGAAGGTGATGAGTCAGATGAAGAAAATCATTTGATTACGGTGGATTTTAGTAATACAGCTAATGAAGAAAATGGACATAGTTCAGCAATCAGGAGTCAGGTTAGAACGGACCTCTTTTTTCGATTCTCAATGGATTTTCAACAATTAAGTCCACTGTATAAATTTTATGAATTGGGAGATAGAACCAAGAATAGGACTTGCGGATGCAAGGTACAAAGGGGAATCTTTTATTATAAACTTCAATCAGATAATGACGAAGACCCCTTGGGTTTATAATATTTTACGCAATCAAAAAAGATAATTGGAGGACAACATGAAAGGTTGGAAAAGTATAGTATCAATAGGTGCAATTTTAATTGCATTAGGAATATTGGGTTATGTAGTTATTTTTGGAGCATATGGAACAGGAAAAGGAAAAGCGGAAAATATTACTCTTGGTCTTGATTTGGCAGGAGGTGTAAGTGTTACATATCAAGCAATAGGAGATATTTCAGCACAAGATTTATCAGATACTGTTTATAAAATGCAACAACGTGTTGCGGAGTATGATGGTGCTCAGGTTTACGAACAAGGAACAGATATGGTCACAATAGAAGTGCCAGGAGCAGATGATGCAAACGCAATACTAGAAAATCTAGGAACCCCTGGTTCGATTTCCTTTATTTTAGAATATGGCAACGATGGAGAGGCAAATTATGAATATGGTACCTATGAAGATGAAGAAGGAAACATATATTATGGTTATCATTTAAGTAGAACGTTAGAGGAAATAGAGGCTGATGGAACTCTTATTCTTGAAGGAACAGATATTAAATCAGCAACACAAGGATATGACAGTAATGGAGATCCAGCAGTTGATTTTGTATTAAATTCAGAAGGATCTGATGCTTTTGCAACAGCGACAGAAATTGGATATAGTAATGGTTGGTCAATTGGAATATATTATGATGGCGAATTTGTAAGTGTTCCTAATTTAAATAATGGAGCAATTACAGGAGGACAAGGACAAATTTCAGGAATGGAATCTGTAGAAGAAGCAAAGCAATTAGCATCTTATATTCGTATTGGTTCCCTTCCAATAGAGTTACAAGAAGTTTCATCTATGGTTGTTGGTGCAACACTTGGACAAGAAGCAATTCAAACTAGTTTATATGCAGCTATGATTGGATTTACTTTGTTATTTATTTTTATGTTGTTATATTATAAAGTACCAGGAATTGCAGCAGATATTGGATTATTGTTTTATATTATATTAATGCTTTTAATATTGAATGTGTATAATTTCACGCTTACACTCCCAGGAATTGCAGGTATTATTCTGTCGGTGGGTATGGCAGTAGATGCCAATGTTGTAATTTATGCTCGTGTACGTGAGGAGATATCAGCGGGGCTTGAAGTTACTGATGCTATTAAAACAGGATATAGTAAAGCGTTATCAGCGATTGTAGATGGAAATGTTACTACATTTATAGCAGCAATTGTATTATATGCCATTGGAACTGGTCCTGTAAAAGGTTTTGCATTAACACTTGGAATTGGTATTTTACTTTCAATGTTTACATCATTGTTGGTTTCAAGATTTGTAATTTATACACTTTATAATCTTGGATTAAAGAAACCATCTTTCTATGGAAGAGCTGGAAAAATAAGAGAAATTGATTTCTTGAAAAATTTCAAAATCTTCTTTGGAATTTCAGGATCACTTATATTAATTGGAATTGCGACAATAGTATATAATCAAGCGGTTGGAAATGGCGCATTTAATTATGACTTGGAATTTTCCGGTGGAACATCAACGACTATTTTATTTAATGAGAGTTATACATTAGCTGAAGTAGAGGATCAGATTATTCCTATTATTCAAGAAGCAACAGGTGTAAGTGATGTTCAGCAGCAGATGGTTAAAGGATCTAATGCAATTGTATTTAAAACTACGATGTTGGTAGAAGAACAAAGAAAAGCATTGGAAACGGCATTAATTGATAATTTTAATATAGATGCAACGGATTCTGATGTGGTAAGTAGTGAGAATATTAGTGGAACAATTAGTGACCAGATAAAAAGAGATGCAATTATAGCAGTGATTGTAGCAGTTGTATTTATGCTTATATATATATGGATTAGATTTAGGGATATTCATTTTGCAACAGCGGCAATATTTGCATTGCTACATGATGTATTTTTATTAATTACATTTTATGCAATTTCTAGAATTACGGTGGGAACAACCTTTATTGCTTGTGTGTTGACAATTTTAGGATATTCAAT
>JBFHFI010000075.1:0-10887 GCA_041583675.1 Butyrivibrio sp.
AGGAATTAGAAAAAATCCGGAAAAAGTTATTGATATTTTAGAATTACCTAAGTATACTTATCCTATTGCAGGACTTGCTTTGGGATATCCAATAGGTGATTCACATCAAAAACCACGTCTTCCTATGAGCACATTTAGACATAATGAAGTATATCAAAAAGATGGACTTGAAGATGCAATTAAGGAATATGATAGTTTAATGGAAGAATACTTAAAAGGAATAGGGAGAGAACAAGAAGGTAATTGGAGTAAGAATACGTCTTCTATCTATCAGTATGTGTATTTCCCAGATGTATATCCAACTATGAAAAAGCAAGGATTTGTGAATGATAAATAATATTGAGGTGTGACATAATGGATACAAATCTTGAATTTAGTTATAGTAAAAAAGGCAATGAAGCAATGAAATATTTTAAACAAGGATATAATTGTACACAAGCTGTATTTTTGGCATTTTGTGAAGAATATGGAATTGATGTTCCTACTGCAGTTAAAGTTGGTTCTTCCTTTGGTGGAGGAATGGGCTGGTTAAGAGAAGTGTGTGGCTCAGTTACAGGAATGTTTATGGTTGCAGGGATGATTTATGGTTTTGATAATCCAAAGGATAAAAAATGGCAATCAGTACATTATAAAAGAATTCAGGAGTTGGCGAATGAATTTAAATTAGGAAATGGTTCTTATGTATGTAGAGAACTTTTGGAATTTGGAAAAGGAAAAGATGTTTATGTGGAAGAAACAGGAAAAGTTCAAAATTTCAAAAAAAAGCCCTGTATAGAATTGGTAGGAATTGCGGCAACAATTATGGAAAATTATATTAAGGAAAATCCCGTTAATGAGGGTGTGAAAAGATAGAGAATTTTCTCTATCTTTTTTTTGACAATTAAATATAATTAATATATTATTAGCATATGTTCATAAATAAAATGTTTTAAAAAAAGGAGAATGAATTATGAAAGTAGCAGTAGCAAGTGATGGAGTTTTGGTAAGTGGGCATTTTGGACATTGTGAAGGATTTAATCTATACGAGATTGTAAATGAAGAGGTTGTTGAAAATAAATTTGTCCCAAATCCAGGACACAAACCAGGTTATTTACCTGTTTTTTTAAAGGAACAAGGAGCAAATGTAATTATTGCAGGAGGAATGGGAGAGACTGCACAAGTATTATTTCAGGAACAAGGGATAAAAGTTGTTGTGGGAGCTCAAGGAAATGTGGATAAGGCAGTAAATGAATTTCTTACAGGCGTATTGGTTTCAACAGGTAGTGTATGTACAGAACATGAGCATGAGGGTCATTGTAACGATTAAGGAGAAGTATTAATATGCAATTAAAGTTAACAACATTAATTGAAAATAATCCAAGTGAAAATAATGAATTATGCTATGAACATGGATTTTCTGTTTTAATTGAGACACCTAAGAATAGATATATCTTTGATACGGGACAAAGTGGAAAAGAAGTTGATAATATTCATACCATGGGGATTTCTATGGAAAAAATTGATGGTATTATTTTAAGCCATGGACATTATGATCATACGGGGGGTCTGCAAAATTTATTGAAAAATTATCCGGGGATTCATAATATAATTGTTGGAAAAGAGTTTTTTAGAGGTAAATATAAAATATTACAAGATGGATCATATAAATATAATGGAAATGGTTTTCTGGAACAGGATTTATTAAACCAAAGGATGCAAATTCAAAAAATAGATCAGGAAATTCAATATATAACAGAAGAAATAATTTTGTTTCATGGGTTTTCACAGTCTAATAACTATGAACAGGTGAATCCTAAATTTGTATACAAGGAAGAGGATCAATATTATTTGGATGAATTTCAGGATGAAATAGTGGCAGGCGTAATAACATCAAAAGGCTTGGTGGTAATTGTAGGATGTGCACATCCAGGAATTATCAATATATTAGAAAGTATTCAGAAAAAATCCGGATTAAATATTTATGGAGTTGTAGGAGGGACTCATTTGATAGATGCAAATGAGGAACGAATAAAGTGGACGCTTGAAAAGATAAAGTCACTAGATATTCAATTAATTGGACTATCACATTGTACAGGGGAAAAAGGCATTCAAAAAATACAGATGGAATTTCCTGACAAATTTTTGTATAATAATACTGGAAATCAAATTATAATACAATAAAAACACACTAATATAGTTAAGTGAGGAGATACAATGGCCAGACCAACTAAATGGAGAAAAATAGAACATATTCCTGTGATGCCTTATTATATACCTTCTGAGCAAGAAGTTAAGGGCACACCAGAAAACATATTAAAATTAGAAGAACTTGAAGCGATTAGATTAAAAGACCTTGAAGGATTGGAACAGGTGGAATGTGCACAACGTATGGAGGTTTCAAGACCTACATTTCAGAGAATATTATTATCGGCTCGTGAAAAAGTTGCAGATAGTTTGATTAATGGAAAGATGATCCATATGGAAGGTGGAAATTTTACATTAAATATATGTCCAGTACATTGTTTGGATTGTGGAAAAGAATGGAAAGATAGTTTTGAACATATGGAGATGGTTGAAAAAGGACTTTATGTATGCAGCGATTGTGGGTCTTCTAATTTAGAATGTGAACAGTCATGTAAGGGTGGAAAGTGTCGTAAAAATTGTTGGAAATATAGAAAATAAAATAGAAGCATATAAGAGTATTATTTTATTCTTATATGCATTTATTTTGTTTAAAAATCCAAAGGATATGTGATATAATACAACCATGTGTAGAGGTTATGGTGAAGCGTTAGGTGGAGGAAAAACATGTATACAATTGTGGTGGCAGACGATGAAGAAGAATTACGCAAAGCAATATTAAGAAAAATAGATTGGGAAGCTATTGGATTTATTGTAGTGGGGGAAGCGGAAAATGGAATTGAAGCATTGGATTTGGTTGAAAAATTAGAACCGGATTTGTTGCTGACAGATATTAGAATGCCATTTATATCTGGAATTGAATTGGCAAGACAGGTGAGAGAGGTTAGACCAGCAACGCAAATCGTGTTTTTGAGTGGATTTGACGAGTTTTCATATGCGCAACAGGCAATTCAATATAATATTATTAGTTATTTGTTAAAGCCAATTTCAATGATAGAATTAACTGCGGCTTTGGTTGAAATAAAGAATAAAATAGACAAGATTTTTGCTGACTTTACAATCAAGGATCATAAAACAAATGATAATATTCCATTTTTAATACCTTTAATACTCGATGATACGCAGACGGATTTTTCTGATGAAAGAGAATCTGAATTGCGAATTATGGGAGATAAGTATAATTTAATTACGGAAGAGAGTAATCTGAATTTTGTAGTGATGGTAACAAGAATAAGAGACTATGAGGGTACTAATTGTACAAAAGAAGAGCATGTAAACGCGATTGATAATATTTTACGAAAATATGTGAAGTATTCTAGTTTCTATGGAGACAAGAAGGTGGTCTCTTTATTAATGGGAACACCAGCATCTTTGGATAAATACCTTCATATTTTAGCTGGAAATATTGTGCAAAGTATTGAAAGAATTCTTGGAAAGCAGTGTGTATTGGGAATTAGTAGACCAACGAACAAATTGGTGTTTCTTCATGACTTATATAGAGAAGCTATAAATGCTTCTGGTTATGCACCTAGAGATTCTAGTAGTGTACATTATATTTCGGATG
This sequence comes from Butyrivibrio sp., assembly GCA_041583675.1. Taxonomy (GTDB): domain Bacteria; phylum Bacillota; class Clostridia; order Lachnospirales; family Lachnospiraceae; genus Eshraghiella. The sequence goes on from JBFHFI010000075.1 coordinate 3,686, forward strand.
AAGAACCCCAAGGGTTTATGGATGTTGAGAGTATTGAAAATATGGTTATGGATATTGAAAATCATATTCGAGGAGGTTCTAAGGAAGATTTAAAGATATTTTTGAATGAATTATTTTCTCAAATAGAAAATGCACAAGCATCTAGAGTATATATTAATAATTTATTGATTCAGATATTATCTTCTGTTTGTAAAATATTATTTGCAGTTTCTGAAAACGAGGGGATTGCAGAAAATTCACTTCTTCAGCAAATTCAGTTTTTTGATGGGTCATTGAAAAAAAATGAGCAAAGAATCACTGTTTTTTGTATTGAAGCATTTGATACAGTGGCCGATAATCGAAAAAAAAGCAGTGAGATCTTATGTGATAAAACCGTGCAGTATATCAAGAAAAATTATGCAAATCCTGACATTTCTTTGATATCTATTAGTAGTGAGATTGGTGTAAGTCCTAATTATTTAAGTGCAATTGTAAAAAAATATACAGGACAAACATTTATTGACCTATTAACAAAACAACGAGTGGAGTCGGCGAAGAAATATTTGATTTCTTCTCAAATGAAAATAAGAGAGATATCTGAAAAATGTGGATACAATGATCAACATTATTTTAGTTATTGTTTTAAAAAATATATTGGACAGTCGCCGGGAGCATTAAGGCAGGAATATCTAAAAAACAAGGAGGGGGGAACGGATGAAAGCTAGGTTTTTACGGAAACATCTTTATGGACGACATATATCTTTAGCGGCAACAATGACTTTTTTGGTAACGGGAATTGTAGGAGCTGCAGTGATTATTAGTATGGTTATTTTTAATTCGGTATATAATAATTCCATACAAAATAATGCCGTGACAGCTAGTGAACAAGCAGTTGTTCAGACAACCAATGCTATAGGTTCTTATTTGACAGATATGAATGAGGTTATGGAGCAGATAGCAGTTTGTTATGAATTTGAAGATGAAGAACGTGATGCTATGCTGAATTCACTAATGACTCTTAGGTCAGATGTAGTATTGGTAACATCCTATAATAGTGAGGGTGTTATGGAAAATTATTGGTCCATGAATGGATCATTAAAAAATCCGATATATGAAAATTTATCCTATGATATTGGAATGGTATATGAGGGGGAAAAAGTATATATTAGTAAACCGCATGTAGAGTCAGTATTAGTAGACTATTATCCATGGGTGGTTTCTATTTCAAGACAGATGACTACTGATACAGGAGAGACTACAATAGTGGTTATGGATATTCTTTTTTCTAAAATTGCAAGTTATGTAGATGATGTAGGTATTGGTGCTCATGGATATAGCTTTATTATGAATGCAGATGGAAGTATTATATATCATCCTCAACAACAACTTATTTTTTCGGGATTAAAAATAGAAAATACCAAAGCATTGGTTGGAAAAGATGGATATAAAATAGTAGATAATGTTATATATACAACACAATCTCTTGATAATAGCAACTGGAAGGTCGTAGGAGTTAGTTATGTAAGTGATATGATTACAGATAAAACTCAAAAAGTGGGAATGCTTAATATTATACTACTTATTGCTGTGGTATTTGCAACATTTTTATCCAGTATTATTTTATCAAATCTAATTTCCAGACCAATTAAAAATTTGATTCAGGCAATGAAAGATTTTGAAAAAAACACAGAACTATATTCTTATAAATCAGTAAATGGGACAAAAGAGATTGCTTTGTTATCTAATTCCTATGAACATATGGTCGATAGAATTAAAATTCTTTTGATGAAAATAAGACAAGAAGAAATTACTTTGAAAAAAACAGAATTAAAAGCTCTGCAAGCACAAATCAATCCACATTTTTTATATAACACATTGGATGCAATTGGATGGCTATGTGAAGAAGATCGAAGTGCAGATGCTGTACAAATGGTGAATTCATTAGCTAGACTTTTTAGAATTAGTATTAGTAAGGGTCGTGAAATGATTACAATTGAAAAAGAGATTGAACATGCGAAAAGTTATTTGGAGATAGAAAAATTTCGGTATAAAAATCAATTTACTTATGAGTTTGAAGTGGATCAAAAATGCCTCAGATATTATTGTAATAAAATAACATTACAACCAATTATTGAAAATGCGATTTATCATGGTTTAAATAGAATGGTTGATGAAGGTAAAATTATAATTAAGGTGAAAGATATTGGAGAAGATATAGAGTTTGTAATTATGGATAATGGAATTGGAATGACGGAGGAAGAGTGTAATAGTATATTGAATAAAGAAGCCAATGATAGAACTGGGATTGGAATTAAAAATGTAAATGACAGAATTAAAATCTATTTTGGTGAAAATTATGGATTAAATATTACAAGTGAATTGGATGTGGGGACCAGTGTATTTATAAAAATGCCAAAAGTGAAAGAGGAGGATTTGCATGATGAGAAATAGAAAAAAATCCTTAATAGCGATTGCAATTGTAATTACATTGTTAACGAATGTTATGTGTGGGTGCAATGCCGAAACGAGTGTGGATGGAAAGCCATATGTTGCATTTATTGTAAAATCTACAGAATCCGCATTTTGGAAGTCTGTATATGCGGGCGCTAATGCAGCATCTTCAGAATATAATGTGGATATTACTTTTGAAGGACCTGAATTTGAAGAAGATAGCGAAACACAGAATGAGTATGTTCATGAAGCGTTAGAAGCGGGAGCTGATATTATAGTACTTTCGGCTACGGATTATGATGCTAATATAGAAGCTGTTTCTGAAGCAATAGAACAGAATGTGGAAGTTGTTGTAATAGATAGTAATGTTAACTCAGAGGACATTAGCTGTTATATTGGGACAAATAATTATATGGCAGGTGTTCAGGCGGCGGCATCAACACAGGCAATTAATGAAGAAGAATTGTATATTGGGATTGTGAATTATGGATTGAATTCTTATAATGGGCAAGAACGTGAAAGAGGATTTAGAGAAGGAGTTGTAGATGATGACAGAGTGAAGGAAATTTTTACGGTTAATGTGGTCTCAACAACAGAGGAGGCAAAAAAAGGAACTCTTGAATTGTTAAAAGAACATCCGGAAATTAATGTTATTATTACATTAAATGAATGGACGAGTCTAGGAGTTGGATATGCAGTAAAAGAATTGGGGATTGCTGACTCTACTTATGTAGTTGCTTTTGACAGTAATGTTGTGTCCGTGGGAATGCTTGAAACTGGAGAGGTAGATGCATTGGTGGTTCAAAATCCATATGCAATGGGATATTTGGGAGTTGAAAAAGCTTATGAATTGTATAACAAAAAATCAGTAGAAGATCAAATTGATACATCTACGATATTGGTTAATTATGGAAACATGTATACAGAAGAATCTCAAAAGATGTTATTTCCTTTTACACAATAAGAGTATATATTTATACATTTATCATAAAATATTGCAAATCTTTTTTTTGAATTTAAAACTATAATTTACCTTGTACAGAGGAAGTGCTCATGTACAAGGTATTTTTTGTTTCTAGAAAAAATTAAATGATTTTTTCGAAAAAAGCACAAAGGTGCATACATTACAGGAGGGTTACAAATGAAAAAGAAGATTTTGGCACTACTTATGATAACAATTATGGTTATCAGTCTTACAGGATGTAATGATAGTTCATCCTCATCATCAGAGGAAGATGGTGGAATGACAGCGGCAGTATTTTATTATACTTACAGTGACACTTATATTTCAAGTGTACGTACAGCAATGGATTCAGCATTAGAAGCAGCATCTATTGAATATCAGAATTATGATTCTAATTCAAATCAAACAACGCAGAATGAACAAATTGATACTGCAATAAGTCAGGGCGTAGATTTATTGATTGTAAATATTGTTACTTCTGGTTCTGTAGATGCTTCTCAAGCAATTATGGATAAAGCGTCTACAGCAGGTATTCCAATTATATTCTTTAATCGTGCAGTTGAATCTGACGATGATGAAGGTGTTGTACTTGGAAGCTATGAAGATTCAGTATTCGTAGGAACAGACGCGCCTGAAGCTGGACATATGCAAGGACAGATGATTGGACAGTATTTAGTAGATAATTATGATGATGTTGATCTTAACGGAGATGGGGAAATTAGCTACGCAATGTTCATGGGACAGTTAGGAAATGTAGAAGCGATCTATCGTACACAATATGGTGTTGAAGATGCAAATATGATATTAGAAGAAAATTCATTACCTGATTTGGTATATTTTGATTCTTCAAATACAGATGCTTATCAAGTTGATACAGATGGTAACTGGAGTGCAACCGCTTCTAATAACTATATGATTACCAATCTTGCTCAATTTAATGAAGAAAATAACAATATGATTGAACTTGTAATTTGTAATAATGATGGAATGGCAGAAGGCGTTGTTTCAGCATTAAATGATAAAGGATATAACACAGGAGAAGAAGGAGCAACAGTAATACCAGTATTTGGTGTTGATGCTACGGACGCTGCTAAACAGTTGATTGCAGATGGTAAGATGACAGGAACTATTAAACAGGATGCTGAAGGTATGGCAAATGCAATTGCATATCTTGCTGAAAATGTAGCAAACGGAAAAGAATTGATGGCTGATACAGATAGTTATAATATTTCTGAAACAGTATCTAATAAAATCTATATTCCATATGCTGAATATACAGGAGAATAATAATCTTTAGAGAATCGCGGGGATCGAATTTAGATTCCCGTGTAATCTCTTTAAGAGAGGAGTGACTAATCATAGTGAATCAGGATAAAGATGTATTATTAGAAATGAAAGGCATTTGTAAAGAATTTCCAGGGGTAAAAGCATTGGATGGTGTATCCTTAACTGTAAAAAGAGGAACAGTACATGCTTTAATGGGAGAAAATGGTGCTGGAAAATCAACATTAATGAAATGTTTGTTTGGTATATATAACAAGGATGCAGGAGAAATTTTTCTTGAAGGAGAAAGTGTAAGTTTTAAAAGTTCAAAAGAAGCGTTGGAAAATGGAGTAGCTATGGTTCATCAGGAATTGAATCAGGCACTAAAAAGAAATGTAATGGATAATATTTGGCTTGGAAGATATCCGATGAAAGCTAAATTTATGGTAGATGAAAAAAAGATGTATGATGATACATTGGATGTATTTAATGAATTAGGAATAGACATAGATCCCAAAAGGGTTATGAGTACGATGCCTGTTTCGCAAAGACAAATGGCTGAAATTGCTAAGGCAGTATCTTTTAATTCGAAAATAATTGTATTTGATGAACCGACTTCTTCATTAACTGAAAAAGAAGTAGAACAACTGTTTCGCATAATTAATATGCTTCGTGATAAAGGTTGCGGAATCATATATATTTCACATAAGATGGCAGAAATTTTAAGAATTGCAGATGATGTAACTGTAATGAGAGATGGAACCTGGGTGGCTACAGAGCCTGCAAAAGAAATTACCATGGATAGAATTATTAAATTGATGGTAGGAAGAGAATTAAGTAATCAATTCCCACCAAAAACCAATGAACCAGGGAAAGTAGTATTAGAAGTGGAAGGGCTTACGGCCCAATACTCATTATTAAAAGACGTGTCCTTTAATGTAAAAGAAGGAGAAATCGTTGGACTTGCGGGATTGGATGGTAGTGGTAGAACTGAAACTTTAGAAAATATTTTTGGAATTGCTACTAAAAAAGAAGGCGTTATAAAATTACATGGAAAATATGTTAAAAATAGAAATGCAAAAGAATCTATAGAAAATGGATTTGCTTTGTTAACAGAAGAAAGACGTGCAACAGGAATATTTGGAATTTTAAATATTCGTGAAAATACTGTTATTTCTAGTTTGGAAAAACATAAAAAGTGGAAGTTGTTTTTAGATGAAAAGACCATGAAAAAAGACACAAAATGGTCAATTGATTCTATGAGAACAAAAACGCCAACACAGGAAACTAAGATTAGAAGTTTATCTGGAGGAAATCAACAAAAAGTTATTCTAGGTAGATGGTTGCTTACGGAACCGGATGTGTTACTTTTAGATGAACCTACTAGAGGAATAGATGTAGGTGCTAAATATGAAATTTATCAAATGATTATTGATTTGGCGGTAAAAGGAAAAGTAATCATGGTGGTATCTTCTGAAATGCCAGAATTATTAGGAATTTGTGATAGAATTTTAGTAATGTCTGGAGGACGATTGGCAGGAGAAGTTGATGCAAGAAACACAACTCAAGAAGAAATTATGGCCCTTGCGGCAAAATACGTTTAAAGGAGGCTGGAAATTGTGAAGACAATTACAAATATAAAGAATGGCTATAGTAGCTATATTGCATTAGATGCCAAGGACAAAAAGAATTTCTGGAAAGAAGGAGCTATTAAAAATGCATTATATGTATTGTTAATTATTGCAATTATATATACTTATATACAGAATTCTAGATTCCTAAGCATTCCATCTATTATTAATATTATTAGTTTATCTGCAGCAAATCTTCCAATTGCCTGTGGTATAGCAGGAACGATTGTATTAACGGGAACAGATTTATCAGCTGGACGTGTGGTTGGATTAACCGCCTGTGTATCGGCATCTTTATTACAAGCAGTAACTTATGCTTCTAAGATGTATCCTGATTTAGGAGTGGTTCCAATACCAATTGTAATTTTATTGGTTATTGTTATTGGAGCAATTGTTGGATATGTAAATGGATTTTTTGTTGCTAAATTTCAGTTGCATCCATTTATTGTAACATTAGCAACACAATTAATTGTATACGGAATTTTATTAATGTATATTATGACAAATGGTAATAATGGACAGCCTCTTTCAGGTTTGGATAGTTCATTTAAAACATTTGTTACAGGAAGTATTTTATCAGTTAGTGGTGTTCCAGTTCCTAATTATGTATGGTATGCATGCTTAATAGTGGCAATTATGTGGTTTGTTTGGAATAAAACAACCTTTGGTAAAAATATGTTTGCTGTAGGATCTAATCCAGAAGCTGCAAATGTATCTGGAATTAATGTAATGAAGACAACAATATTGGTACATACACTTGCAGGTGTTATGTATGGTATCACGGGATTTATTGAATCAGCAAGAATTGGATCTAATACAGCAAATACAGGTTTGAATTATGAATTAGATGCGATTGCAGCATGTGTAATTGGTGGTATCTCATTTGTAGGTGGTACTGGTAAAATAAGTGGAAT
>JBFHFI010000076.1:0-10797 GCA_041583675.1 Butyrivibrio sp.
GATAAGTATCTCGATTTTTAAATTCTTTTTGAATTGAGTTTAGTACATGTTTTTTATTGGAACTCCATAAAGGAGCTATTAATAAATTTTTGGGACCATCTCCTGTGATTCTATGGATAACCATATTTGGAGGAAGTGTTTCTATCAGGGTGACTACAGTTTTTACATAATCATCTAAATCCATGGTTTTAAACAAATGATTCTGGTAATCTTTTGCTAAGTCTGTTCCTTTTAAGACGTGCAAAAGTTGGATTTTTATTCCTTCTATATTGAGATTTGAAATATAATGTGCAGTATTTAAATGGTCATTCAAGGTTTCTCCCGGAAGTCCAATAATCATATGTGCAATGACGGGTATATTTAATTTGTGAAGATCGTAAACCGTTTGTTCAAATACAATATTGGGGTAGCCTCTACGAATATAATCAATTGTTGTTTCTTTGGAAGTTTGTAAACCTAGTTCAATCCAAAGAGGCTTTTTTAAAGAAAGCTCGTGTAAAAGTAGAAGAATATCAGTAGTGATACAATCTGGCCGTGTAGCAATAGATAATCCGTGGATTCTAGAATCGTTTATCGCTTGGTAAAACACTTTTTTTAAATAGAGAAGAGGTGCATATGTATTTGAAAAAGCTTGAAAATAGGCGATAAAACAGTTCCCGACATATTTGTCAGAAACTGTTTTAATTGATTGTGTAATTTGATCTGTGATGGAAAGTGTAGGTGAGGATGCGAAATCACCAGAACCGCCTTCACTACAAAAAATACAACCATTGAATCCGATGGTTCCATCTCGATTAGGACAACTCATACCTGCGTTAAGAGATAATTTATAAGCTTTTTTCCCAAAATATTTTTGATAGTATTGATTGGCTGTGAAATAAGGTGTTGTATTCATCGCTTTATTAGGTCTTTAATAGACTGGCTTACAATGTCTGCAACTCTAGGATCAAAAGCCTGTGGTAAAATATTTTCATCATTTAATTCATCATCAGAAACAAGAGAAGCAATGGCGATAGCTGCTGCAAGTTTCATTTCTTCTGTTATTTGAGATGCGCGACCTTCTAATGCACCCTTGAAAATACCGGGGAAAGCTACGACATTATTGACTTGATTTGGAAAATCACTTCTACCGGTTCCGACAACCCTTGCACCAGCAGCTTTTGCGACGTCGGGCATAATCTCAGGAATTGGGTTTGCCATAGCAAATATAATTGCATCTGAATTCATAGAGGCAACCATTTCGGGAGATACGATATCAGGAGCTGAAACACCGACAAAAATATCAGCATTTTTTAAAGCATCAGATAATAATCCACTTTCACTCTTAAGATTTGTGATTTCTGTCATTTCTTTTTGCATCCAATTTAAATCAGGAGTGTTTTTAGAAAGGATTCCCACACGGTCACACATTATAACATCTTTGAACCCGTAAGTTAGTAATAATTTGGTAATTGCAACACCGGCGGATCCGGCACCATTAATCACTACCCTACACTGGGATTTTTCTTTTCCAGTTACTTTAAGTGCGTTAATAATTCCTGCAAGTACAACAATGGCAGTTCCATGCTGGTCATCGTGAAAAACAGGAATGTCTAAAATAGCTTTTAGACGTTCTTCTATTTCAAAACATCTAGGCGCTGAAATATCTTCTAGATTAATACCGCCAAAAGCAGGTGCCATATAAGTGATTGTCTTGATGATTTCTTCTGTATCCTGTGTATCAAGGCAGATAGGAACAGCATTTACATTACCAAATTCTTTAAAAAGAACTGCTTTTCCTTCCATGACAGGCATTGCGGCATAGGGACCGATATTACCTAACCCTAAAACTGCGCTTCCATCTGAAATAACAGCAACTGTATTGGCTTTAATTGTATATTTGTAAGCGGCTTCTTTGTCGTTTGCAATTATTTTGCAAGGTTCAGCTACGCCTGGTGTATATGCGAGTGCTAAATCTTCTCTAGAGTTAATTTTACATTTAGAAGCGGTCTCGAGCTTTCCGTTCCATTGTTCGTGTAATAAAAGTGCTTTTTCACTGTTCGTCATTCTGTCCCCATCCTTATATATTTAATTCATATTATTGTAACATGGTCTTTTTTTTAAGTAAAGATAATGCTTTACTATTTAAAGCCTAAGCTGTATAATAATCACATCTTAAAGTTCTAATAATTCAAAACAATCCCCGTTGATACAAAAAGGAGTATTTTTATATGAGAGAAAAATTACAGACCCTTTCTTTGTCTGTACTAAAAGGCATTGCCAAAGATAAAAACATAAAAGGCATTAGTACGATGAAAAAGGCAGAATTAATTGAAGCTATTTTATTAAATTCAACTGAAATAAATAACGAAAATGACAAAAGTGAATTCAATAAAAAACAAGAAACAAAAAATATGAATGTGACCAATCAAGCAAGGAGCGCAGGACATCGTGAAGAAGTAGAGAAACAGGATTATGATCCAAATTTGGAAGAAGACGGACCGGATGCCGATGGAATTCTTGAGGTACTATCTGATGGATATGGATTTATTAGATGTGCCAATTTTCTTCCGGGAGATAATGATGTTTATGTTTCGCCCGCACAAATCAAGAGGTTTGCCTTAAAAACGGGAGATATTATTGTAGGAAAAAAACGAAAAAAAAGTCAGGGTGAAAAATTTAGTGCTATTTTATATTTGAATTCAGTAAATGGGTTTCATCCGTCAGAAGTTATAAAAAGAAAAGCTTTTGAAACTTTAACACCTATTTTTCCAAATGAAAGAATTCATTTAGAAACCAATACTACGAATACAGCAATGAGAATTATGGATTTAATTTCTCCAATTGGAAAAGGCCAGAGAGGAATGATTGTTTCTCCACCAAAAGCAGGAAAAACAACATTATTAAAACAGGTTGCAAAGTCAATTACATCAAATAACAAAGAAATGCATTTGATTATATTATTAATTGACGAAAGACCTGAAGAGGTAACAGATATTAAGGAGTCCATTGAAGGAGACAATGTAGAAGTTATTTATTCAACATTTGATGAACTTCCAGATCATCATAAAAGAGTTTCTGAAATGGTTTTGGAAAGAGCAAAACGATTGGTGGAACATAAAAAAGATGTTTGTATTTTAATGGATAGTATTACGAGACTTACAAGAGCTTATAATCTTGTAGTTGCACCAAGTGGAAGAACCTTATCAGGTGGATTAGACCCGGCATCTTTGCATAGTCCCAAAAAGTTTTTTGGTGCCGCACGTAATATGAGAGAAGGTGGTTCTTTAACAATTTTAGCAACTGCGCTTGTAGATACAGGAAGTAAAATGGATGATATGGTTTTTGAGGAATTTAAAGGAACTGGTAATATGGAAATTGTGTTGGATAGAAAATTATCAGAAAGAAGAATATTTCCAGCAGTTGATATTGCAAAATCAGGAACAAGAAGAGAAGATTTACTTTTAGATAAATTAGAACAAGAAGCAGTGGATATTATGAGAAAGGCATTAAATGGCGTAAGATCAGATGATGCGGCAGAAAGAATTATTGATTTATTTGCCAAAACGCGTAATAATACTGAACTATGCGAAGTAGTGAAAAAAACACGATTAGTATAGAAAAAAGTGTTTTATTTCAAAGCTTAATGCTTGCATTACAAGAAGTGCTGTGCTATAATTTAAAAGCTGTCTTAAAGAAGACGGATAATATTGTAGAAGATAAGGCTGTGAATTATACAGCAAATCATATTAATTATTTATTTAGTGAGGTGAAATCATGAGAGAAGGAATCCATCCAGAATACTTTCAAGCTAAAGTAGTATGTAACTGTGGAAATGAATTTGTAACAGGATCAACAAAGGAGAACATCCATGTTGAAGTTTGTTCAAAATGTCATCCATTTTATACAGGTCAGCAAAGAGCTGCATCAGCACGTGGACGTATTGATAAGTTTAACAAGAAATATGGCGTTTCACAGGACAACTAGACAGTTGAAATTGAAAGCCTCCCCCCTCCCAGAGGTCGGTGGGGAAATCAGGGTTGGGATTATAGATCTCAACCCGTTTTTGCAATATAAGAAACTTGGAAACACCGTTAAAGAAGGAGGGAAATTATGAAATATTCCGGAATAGGCGGACAGGCGGTTATCGAAGGTGTAATGATGAAAAACCAAGATAATTATGCGGTAGCAGTTCGTAAACCTGATGGTGAAATTGTAATTAAAAATGAGACCTATAATAGCTTAAGTAAAAAAATGAAAATATTTCAACTTCCTTTTTTTAGAGGTATGATTAATTTTATAGATTCAATGATATTGGGGATGTCAACATTGACATTTTCAACATCATTTTATGAAGATGAGAATAGTAAAGAACAAACAGAACAAGAGAAAAAGAAATCAGATACAATATTTAATATTATAACAATTTTAGCAGCTACAATTATCGCAATTGGTGTTTTTATGGTTGGCCCATATTTTATATCTTTAGGTTTGAGTAAGTGGATTCAGTCCGATTCGTTATTAATATTAATAGAAGGATTAATTCGTCTTACATTTTTTATTATTTATGTTTGGGGGATTTCCTTTATGAGCGATATTCAAAGAGTGTATATGTACCATGGGGCAGAACACAAATGTATCAATTGTATAGAAGGCGGTAAAGCTTTAAATGTAGATAATGTTAGAAATAGTTCAAAGGAACATAAAAGATGTGGTACAAGCTTTATGCTAATTGTCATGTGTGTATCTATTTTTGTATTAATGTTAGTAAGGGTGGATTCTCAGATTTTAAGAGCGCTTTCAAGAGTTGTTTTAATTCCTGTTATAGCTGGAATTTCTTATGAGTTTTTAAGATTGGCAGGGACTCATGATAATAAAATAATTAATGCATTAAGTAAACCGGGATTATTATTACAGAAACTAACAACCAAAGAACCAGATGACAAAATGATTGAAGTTGGAATTGCTTCAGTAGAAGCTGTATTTGATTGGAAAGCTTATTTGTCAGAAAATTTTAAAAAAAATGATGAATGAAACATATACTTATAGAAAATGCCTTGAATTTGGAAAGCAAATTCTTGCAGATGCGGGAATATGGGAAGCAGACAATGATGCATGGTTATTATTGGAGAGCGTTTTTCAGATTACTAGAACGGAATATTATATGAAATCAGATCAAGTTCCAGAAGAAGACTTGATTCGTGATTATGAAAAAAAAATACAGAGAAGAGCCAATAGGGAGCCGTTGCAATATATAGAAGGTATGACATGGTTTATGGGATATACCTTTAAGGTGACACCGGACGTATTAATACCACGTCTAGACACTGAAGTTTTAGTTTGTGAGGCACTTAAATATATTAATCGGGATTCTAAGGTCTTGGATATGTGTACAGGTTCTGGGTGTATAGCAGTAAGTATTGCCGCAGAAAGCAAAGCAGAAAACATATGTGCAGTTGATTTATCAGAGGCTGCTTTACAGATTGCTATTGAAAATGGAAAAAAAAATCAAGTGGATTATATTGAATTTATACAGAGTGATATGTTTGAGAATGTAAAGGGAAAATTTGATTGTATTATATCAAATCCTCCCTATATAAAAACATCGGAAATACCTGATTTAATGTATGAAGTTGGAAAATGTGAGCCAAGAATGGCTTTGGATGGGCATAAAAACGGGCTTTATTTTTACGAGATTTTGGTAAAAAATAGTGTTGAACATCTGCTACCAAATGGAATGTTAATTATGGAAATTGGATGTGATCAGGGAGAAGAGGTAAAATGTCTTCTTGAAAATCATCAATATATAAATATAAAGATCATAAAAGATTTAGCAGGCATGGATAGAGTTGTCTGTGGATGGAGGGAATAATGTTTGATAATCTTGAAGATATTCTAATTAAATATGATGATTTGACTGCAGAATTAAGTAGTCCTGATGTAACTTCAAATCAAAATAGATTTAGAAAATTAATGAAAGAGCAAAGTGGTTTAACGCCTTTGGTGGAAACATATAATAAATATAAGAGTGCAAAACAAGATATGGAAGATAGTTTGCTTTTACTTGAAGGTGAAAACGATAATGATATGAAAGATATGCTCAAGGAAGAGCTAGTGGATGCAAGAAAAAGAATTGAAATCTTAGAAGAAGAATTAAAAGTTCTATTATTGCCTACAGACCCAAATGATGAAAAAAATGTAATTGTTGAAATTCGTGCAGGAGCTGGCGGAGATGAAGCGGCTTTATTTGCAGCACAGCTTTTTCGTATGTATACTCATTATGCAGAAACCAAAAGGTGGAAAGTTGAAATTATGAGTATGGATGAGACTGGAATAGGTGGAATGAAAGAAGTTGAATTTATGGTAAGTGGACAAAGTGCTTATTCAGTTTTGAAATATGAAAGTGGTGTTCATAGAGTTCAACGTGTGCCTGAAACAGAATCTGGTGGAAGAATACATACATCCACAGTTACAGTAGCAGTTATGCCAGAAGCAGAAGAGGTAGATGTTGTTATTGATGATAAAGATATTCGTATTGATGTTATGAGAGCTTCGGGAAATGGTGGACAGTGTGTTAATACAACTGATTCAGCAGTTCGACTTACGCATTATCCTTCAGGAATTGTGATCTATAGTCAGACTGAAAAATCTCAGATTCAAAACAAGGAAAAAGCATTTGCATTATTAAGAACCAAACTCTATGATTTGGAATGCCAACGCGCTCATGATGTGGAGGCAGATGCAAGGCGAAGTCAGGTTGGTACAGGAGATCGTTCTGAAAAAATTAGAACTTATAATTTTCCGCAAGGGCGTGTAACAGACCATAGAATTAAATTAACACTCTATAAATTAGATCAGATTTTGAATGGAGATGTTCAGGAACTTATAGATAATTTAATTGCAGCAGATCAAGCGGCAAAATTGTCAAAGGTACAGGACAATTAAAAACATAGCATTTATAAATAATTTCATATTTTAAAAATGAAAGGAAAAGGTAAATGATAGAATATTTTAAGTATATTCAAATAATAGTAATTTTAATTACCGTTATAATTGGTTTGATTGTTTTACAGGCGAGATCTACAAAAGCACAAACAATGTATTTAATGGTTATGGTATTTACATTGGTATATATGGTTGGCTATTTTATAGAATATACAACACAGGATTTGAATGTGATGATTGCAGCCATAAAAATAGAATATGTTGGATATCTTGGATTTTATCTTGGATACGTGGGGTTTATTAGCGAATTTTGTGAGATTAAATTTCCTAAGGGATTTTATATTTTACAAGGGTTATTCACCCTAGTAATTTTATATGGTGTATTTACAATAGGGTCAAATCATTTTATGTATTCAGATATAGGGCGTGAAACTTTTAATGGGCATATTCAAATTACAAAAACTGGCGAGGTTGGATTTTATTTGGCATCGGTTTATTTTATTGTAATGACCTTAATTGGAGAAGGATTGTGTTTTTATAGATTAAAAGATTCTCATGGTGTTAAAAAAAGACGATATTTATATGTTATTATTGGGTCAGTGGTTCCTTGGATTGCAATAGTTATGGGCTTGATTCCTAATTTAAGGGGAATAGATTTTTACTCTTTTGGAATATTGTTTATGCTTATATGGTTTTCAATTGCTTTAATTAGATATGGATATTTTAATTCCTTTGTTTTGGCTGGGGAAAATGCTTTGGCAAAGGCAATTGAGGGAATTGCAGTTACAGATAGTGATTATCAAATTGTATATTTAAATGAAAAAATGCAGAGTAGTTTTCCGGAATTAAGGGAAGATGATAAAATAACCAAGAATAGTACTTTTGCTGCTGTTATTAATGGAAAACAAAAAGCCTGTGTGTCTCATACGAAAATATATGATGTGAGAATTGAACCCTTAAAGGAATTAAACCATATACAAGGCTATATGATTTGGGCAATTGATATGACAGAACATTATACAAATTTAGATAAAATGAGAATAAGAGCAGAGACTGATTTTTTAACGGGAATTCATAATAGAAGTTTTTTTATTGAAAGACTGGAAAATTTTATTACGCTAAAAACCTATGGAACAATGTTAATGATTGATATTGATGATTTTAAATATGTAAATGATCATTATGGACATAAAGTTGGAGATGAAGTTCTTATAGCATTTAGCCAAGCATTAAAAGATATTAATATTACAAATAAAATTCTTTGTAGATTTGGTGGAGATGAATTTTGTGGTTTTTTCCCAGGTGTTTTAGAAACAGAAGTTATTGAACATATTTGCAAAAGTATTAATAGAGGCTTTGTTGTAAGATTAAAGAATGAAGGATTACCCCAAGAATTAACGATATCCATGGGTGCATCCATCTTTGAACAAAAGACTGAAAAAGATCTTAATATGTTATATAGAGATGCTGATGAAGCACTTTATAAGTCAAAAGAATCAGGTAAAAACAAGTATTATGTTAAAAGATAAAACGATATATATTAGGGGTTTTTACATTTAGAAGTGTAGAAACTCTTTTTTTGTAATAAAAATCAATACCTAAATACTTGTTTTATATATTTTGAAGGAATATACTATTGGAGTGGCGGAAGAAAAGTAAATGGTAGGAGGAATAATTATGATCTCAGAAAATATGAAGGAGCTAGTGGAAAATAGTTCTGTTATACGCGCAATGTTTGAAGAAGGGAAAAAGCTTTCGAAAATATATGGACCAGAAAATGTATATGATTTTAGTTTAGGGAATCCTAATGTCCCTGCCCCTATTCAAGTGAGGGATGCAATAAAGGATATTGTTGATAATGAAATTCCTACAGAAGTTCATGGATATATGAGTAACTCAGGATATGAGGATGTTCGTACTACAGTTGCATCTTCTTTAAATCGTAGATTTAATACAAAATTCACACAAGAAAATATAATAATGACCGTTGGTGCGGCGGGAGGGATGAATGTTTTATTCAAAGGGATTATGAATCCGGGAGATGAAATAATTGCATTTGCACCTTATTTTGGGGAATACAAAGCATATGCTTTAAATGCCCAGGCAAAATTGGTAGTTGTATCTCCTAATTTACCAACATTTCAACCAAATTTGGAAGAGTTTGAAGGCTTGATTACAGAAAAAACAAAAGTGGTTATTGTAAATACACCAAATAATCCAACTGGAGTTGTTTATTCAGAAGAGACAATAAAACGGTTGGCTGCAATTTTAGAAAAAAAACAAAAGGAATTTAATACGACAATCCTTTTGGTTTCAGATGAACCTTATCGAGAATTGGCTTATGATGGAGTTTCTGTTCCGTATTTAACACAGTATTATGCAAATACCGTGGTAGGATATTCATATAGTAAATCCTTATCTTTACCAGGGGAGAGGATAGGATATTTAGTAATTCCCAATGAACTAGAAGATGCAGAAACAATTATTAGTGCATGTAATGTAGCAACAAGAATTTTGGGGTTTGTAAACGCACCATCGTTAATGCAAAAAGTGATTGGGAGATGTGTGGATGTAGATATTACTGAAAATGTAGAGAAATATAATAAAAATAGAGAAACATTATATAAAGGTCTTGTTGAACTTGGATTTGAATGTGTAAAACCTCAAGGGGCATTTTATATGTTTATGAAAACACCAATCAATGATCAAGAATTTTGTAAAAAAGCAAAAAAATATAATATATTAGTGGTTCCGGGGAGTGCATTTGCTTGTCCTGGATATATTAGAATTGCGTATTGTGTATCCTATGGTACGGTAATTCGATCATTACCTAAATTTAAAGAATTAGCAATTGAATTGGGATTACAAAAATAAGGGAGAGGCAAGATGAAAGAATGGGAAAAAAATATTAGAAAAGTGATTCCATATACACCGGGAGAGCAACCAAAAGATAAAAATGTTATTAAATTAAACACAAATGAAAATCCATACCCACCATCACCAAAGATAAAAAAAATATTACAGGATATGTCCATAGAGGGGTATAGACTCTATCCGGATCCGTTGGCTACAGATTTGGTTTCTAAAATTGCGGAAGAATATAAAGTGAATTGTAATCAAGTATTTCCAGGAGTGGGGTCGGATGATGTATTAGCTATGATTTTTTTGACTTTCTTTAATTCAGAAAAACCTATTTTATTTCCGGATATTACATATTCTTTTTATAGTGTATGGGCAGAAGTTTACAATGTGCCTTACAAAAGACCTAAATTAGATGAAAATTTTAAAATGATTGCAAAAGATTATTATGAGCCAAATGGGGGAGTGCTTATAGCAAATCCCAATGCACCTACTTCTATTTATCAAGATTTAGAATTTATTGAGGATATTTTGGTACACAATCAAGATGTGATAGTTGTTGTGGACGAAGCTTATATTGATTTTGGAGGGAGGTCGTCGATTGAACTATTATCAAAATATGAAAATTTGATTGTGGTTCAGACATTTTCTAAATCAAGAGCAATGGCTGGATTAAGAATAGGATATGCAATTGCATCTGAAAAAATTATTAAAGCATTAAATAATGTGAAATATTCTATTAATTCATATACAATGAATAAGCCATCTATTGAGTTAGGAGTTGGAACCCTTGAATCAAAAGAATATTATATGGGCATCACGAATAAAATTTTGGATACAAGAAAAAGAACAGTTACAGAATTAGAAAAGATCGGATTTAAAGTATTACCAACGGGAGCAAATTTTGTTTTTGTTACGCATAAAAAATTTCTTGCAAAAGTGATTTTTCAAGAGTTGAAAGCAAAAAAAATATATGTGAGATATTTTGAGCAAGAAAGAATAGATAATTATTTA
>JBFHFI010000077.1:0-10794 GCA_041583675.1 Butyrivibrio sp.
TTGAAGGAAGTGTTGCTCATGGGTAATCTCAGTTTATGCAAATATTTGGTGTTTATGAACGAATACAGTCTAATTTTTCTTATGAATTTATACAGATGCATAAACAAGAATTATTGAAAATAAAGTCTATAAAATTAGAAAAACAAGCACAAATGAAGAAAATAGAAGATGAAACAAAAGAGATTGTTTTTATAAAAAGGGATTTGGAAAGAATTGTAGAAAATGCAATGATAGAGATTCCAGATGAGCATATTGAGTTTGTTGGAAATGAATCTGTTGTTTCGATTAAAGATTATGAGCAAGTATTAAAAAGATTTGAAAAATTAAAGCAATTACAAAAAAGGAAAATAGAAATATTTTATCAGGATAAACAGAATCTTGTGGAAGCGCTTAGAGAGAATCAAGGGTATGAATTAGCAGATGAAATTATGACAAGTGTTCAAGCACCTTGCAATGTTCAAGAAATTGAGTTTATAATTCAGGGAATAAGTGATACAAATGATTTTATCAAATTGGAAAGAGATGGTGTTGAACAGGGGCTTCAAGATATGGAACGAATCAAAGAAAGCTTTGAAAACAGATGTATCCAAATTTGTAGTAATATTAAAACTGAATTGGATAGATTGACAAAGCTATCTAAGATTACCCTGGATCAGCAAGGGATTTCAATTATATTATTGGCTGTTCCGTATATAAAAGAAGAATTTTATAAGCAGAAGATGTCGAGTTATATTAATGAAACGGTAACCTTGGCAGAAACATTTCAGAATATGGATGATAAAGTGAAATATATAAGGAATCGATTGTCATGGAAAAAACTATTTTCAGTAATTGTAACAGATATGAATAGTATTAAACTTAGTCTATATAAGAGGGAACATATTAAAGAGCAAAGCAGATATCTTCGATATGAAGAAGCGGTGGGAAGCACAGGACAATCTCAAGGTATATATATACAATTCTTGATTGCAATTATTCACTATATTTCTAGCTTAAATGCAATGGGAAAAGACACAGGAATACAAGGAAAATCAATATTTATAGATAATCCTTTTGGTGCAGCAAAAGATATATATATATGGGAACCAATATTTAAGTTGTTATCGACGAATCATGTTCAGCTTATTGTTCCGGCCAGGGGAGCAACTCCTGCAATTACAAAAATGTTTGAAGTGAATTATATTTTAGGGCAAAAAATGATTGGTAATAAATTACAAACAGTTGTAGTTGATTATAGAAGCCAAATACAAGGTGAGGAAATGGAGTATAATAATCTTGAGTATGTACAAACTGCTCTAAATCTCGATTGAAAATAAAATTTCTTTGTGTTAAAATTATAAAGGATTTTTGCGTAATTATGTGAGGTGAAAAATTTGGACAGAGTTGAACTAGGTATTAAATTAGAACAAATCAATAAGCTTCAAGAAAAAAAAGACTATTCAGGTGCGGCAAAAGTGGCGGACTCAATTGAATGGCGCAAAGTAAAAAAATGGTCGGAGCTTTCCGTGGCCGAAGAGCTTTATGAAAAAGCTGGAAGGTTAAAAGATGCTAGAAATATGTGCGTTTATGCTTATAATCGTAAATTAGGCGGACGTAGACTTTTATATAAGTTAACAGAATTATCTATTAGGATTAATGATTTGGATGAGGCGGATGATTTATACAAAGAATTTGTCACATTAGCACCTCGCGATATGAGTAGATATATATTATTGTATAAGCTTAATAAGGCAAGAGGGGTGACGACTGAACGTCTAATTGAAATCCTTGAAGAATACAAAGATCATGAATTGGAAGAAATGTATGAATATGAATTGGCTGTTTTATATGAGCAAGCAGGCAGAATACAAGATTGTATTCGGGAATGTGATGATCTTATATTGTGGTTTAATGATGGTCAGTATGTTGAAAAGGCATTGATTTTAAAAAGTAAATATGTTCCCTTATCTAAGTTTCAAGAAGCTAAGTTAAAGAGTATGCAAGAAGAACAAGTTTCTGAGAGCGAAGAGGAAATAGAAAAATCAATCGATGATGAATTTATAAAAGAAGATTCTGAAGAGGCGATAGCATCGGAAGAAGAGGCTGAAGAAGCTCCTATCAAAGATTATTTTATATATGAGAATCAAAAGATTGAAGAAGAACTGACAAAAAATGTAGAAGATATTATTGATAGTATTATTCAAGAAAAAGAAACGAATTCAGATGGTGTGATTCAAGAAGAAATAGATGAACCAACAAAAGTAATTGAAATTAACACTCATGATTGGAAGGTTAATACAAGTTCTATGGAGAATTTTTCTGCTACCGAAGTGGGAGATTCTGCGGAAACTCAAATAGAATTAGAAGGGCAACTAACACTTTTGGATTGGCTGGATGCATCCGGTTATACATCTGAATCTGAGGAGAAACTAGATGATGCGGTAGAGCCAGAAGAAGTTACAGAGCCAGAAGAAGTTACAGAGCCAGAAGAAGTAGCAGAGCCAGAAGAAGTAGTGGAGCCAGAAGAGGTTGCAGAGCCAGAAGAAGTAGCAGAATCAGAAGAAGTAGCAGAATCAGAAGAAGTAGAAGAATCAGAAGAGGTTGCAGAACCAGAAGAAGTTACAGAGTCAAAAGAAGTTGCAGAGCCAGAAGAAGTAGCAGAGTCAAAAGAAGTGGCAGAGCCAGAAGAAACTACAGACCTAGATGCAGAGGGCGTGCAGGAAAATGACTTGATAGAAAATCAAGACCATCAAGAAATAAATCGTGAATTAAATGAAAAAGAGTTAGAAGTATATGATAAAACTATGAGTGAAGTTGAAAGCATGTTGATGAATGCAGTTGCATTAGAAACACAAGGACATAAGATGCCTTTGGAAGATGAACTTTCAACGACGGAAGATGAAATAACGAATGATCAAGATGGTTTAGCAGAAGATGTATTAAAAAAAGAAGAATCACCGAAAGAGATTGTTGATGAAAGTGAGAATGTTTTAGAAGCATCAGAACAGGAAGATGGCTTATCAAAAGGGGACGTGGAGAAAGAATCTGAAAAAGTTACAGATGAGCAGAAACAAAGTTTGACCAAATCTGAACGGAAATATTTGCGAAAATACCTTTTTATGAAAGGGATGGAAGAATCAATTTCACAAGTTTTAAAAGGAAAAAAACAGGAAACATTGGATGGGACATCGTCTTTTGGAAATATAGTGATTACAGGTAAAAATGAAATTGATAAAACAACATTTGCAATAAATTTATTTAAAGCTATGAAATCTGAATCAGATCAAAAGGAACTCACCATTGCAAAGACAACCGGATTGGTATTGAATAAAAAGGGAATTCAAATCTCTGAGGAAAAGATAAAAGGAACAACATTGATTATTGAAAGTGCAGGATTTTTATTGAAAAAAACTGTTAAGGACTTAGATGAATTTATGTCTGGAAGCACAGAGTCAATGTTAGTTATTCTTACAGGAGAGGATTATGAAATCAAAAGATTATTTATGGAAAATCCGGCTTTTGCGAATAAATTTACATATTCTATAGAATTAAAACATTATAGTGTAAACGAGTTGGTTGACTTATCTAAAGAATATGCGAAAGTAAAAGGATATCAAATAGAAGATAAAGCATTATTAAAACTATATTTGAAGATGGATGAAATTGCCGGCCATGATTTGGGTTCTGAAATGGATAAGGTTAAATTAATTGTGGATAACGCAATATCTAAGAGTGGAAAATATCGAAAGAAATTTTTTAGAAATAGAAGAAGTGCATTAATATCATTGAAAGAAAAATATTTTGAATGATAGAAAAAAAAATAAAGAATGCAATAAAGAAGGGAATTATACAAAATGAGTACAAATATTGATCAAAAATCGGTGAATGCCATTCGAATTCTTGCAGCAGATGCTGTTCAGAAAGCAAATTCAGGACATCCAGGACTTCCTTTAGGTTGTGCAGCACTAGGATACGAACTATGGGGGAATCATATGAAACATAATCCTTTTAATTCAAAATGGGAAGATAGAGACCGTTTTGTACTATCAGGAGGTCATGGTTCAACTTTATTGTACTCATTACTTCATTTGTTTGGATATGGATTGAAAATAGAAGATTTAAAAGAATTTAGACAATTGGATTCACTTACTCCAGGTCATCCTGAATATAAACACACTGTTGGGGTAGAAGCAACTACGGGACCTTTAGGAGCAGGAATGGCAATGGCAGTGGGCATGGCTATTTCAGAAGCACATCTTGCAGATGTTTTTAATAAAAAGGATTTTCCGATTGTGGACCACTATACATATGTATTAGGAGGGGATGGATGTATGATGGAAGGGATTTCATCAGAAGCCATGTCTTTAGCAGGAACATTAGGTCTTGGAAAGCTAATTGTTTTTTATGATTCTAATAAAATATCAATTGAGGGTAGTACGGATATTGCGTTTACAGAGAATGTACAAAAAAGATTTGAAGCATTTGGTTTTCAGACAATTACAGTGGAAGATGGAAATGACACGAATGCAATTGGAAAAGCAATTACCATAGCGAAAGCGGAGAAAAACAAACCATCATTTATTACGGTAAAAACTCAAATTGGATATGGGTGCCCAGCAAAAGAAGGTAAGGCGAGTGCTCATGGAGAGCCATTAGGAGCTGATAATGTAGATGCATTAAAAGAAAATTTGGAATGGCCTACAAAGGAACCATTTTTCGTACCGGAAGAAGTGTATGATAATTATAAACATCTTGCAAAAGCAGGGGTTGTAAAAGAGCAAGAATGGAATGCTCTTATGGATGAATATAAAGAAGCTTATCCTGAAATGAAAACATTATGGGATCAGTATCATGATGAAGAATATGCAAAAAAAGTATTGGATACGCAAGATTTTTGGACTTATGAAAATAAGGCGGATGCTACAAGAAACATATCGGGAAAAGCTTTGAATAAAGCAAAGAAATTACTACCTAATTTAATAGGTGGAGCGGCAGATCTTTCACCTTCTACAAAAACATATATGAATGAGGCTGGAGATTTTTCAAAAAATAACTATGCAGGATGTAATATGCATTTTGGAGTTAGAGAAATAGCTATGGCAGGAATTGGAAATGGAATGGTGTTACATGGAGGGTTAAAGGCATTTGTTTCTACTTTCTTTGTTTTTAGTGATTACACAAAACCTATGGCAAGATTATCTGCATTGATGGGAATTCCTTTAACTTTCGTATTTACACATGATAGTATTGGAGTTGGAGAAGATGGACCAACACATGAGCCAATTGAGCAATTGGCAATGTTTAGAGCAATGCCTAACTTTGCAATATTTAGGCCTTGTGACGCAACAGAAACAGCAGCAGCATGGTACTTTGCATTAACAAACACGAAAATGCCTACAGGATTAGTATTGACGAGACAGAATTTACCTCAAATTGATGGTTCAAGTAAGCAAGCGTTAAAAGGTGGATATATTATATCGGATTGTGAAAAAGAAGAACCTGATGCAATTATACTTGCTTCTGGATCAGAAGTAACACTTGGCGTTCAAGCACAGTTAGAACTTGCAAAACAAGGGATAGAAGTAAGGGTAGTTAGTATGCCTTGTATGGATATTTTTGAGCAACAAAGTAAAGAATATATTGAGTCCGTTATACCATCATCTTGTAGAAAAAGAGTTGTGGTAGAAGCTCTTACAGATTTTGGTTGGGGAAAATATGTTGGACTTGATGGTGCGTACGTAACCATGGGTGGATTTGGAGCAAGTGCGCCAGCGGATACATTGTTTAAAAGATTTGGATTTACAGTGAAAAATGTTGTAAAAACGGTGAAGGAAATTTTGTAAAATAAAAAATGCTCTATGACTTTTGTGAAATTGAAAAGTCGTAGAGCATATCTTATTTATAATGTTTCGTCTAAAACAATGGTGAAAGGCCCATCATTTAATAGTTCAACTTTCATATCTGCACCGAATTTACCGTGAGCAACATGGCTTAATTGTTCCTTGCATAATTGAATGAAGCTTTCGTATAAATAATTTGCTTCAGTTGGATTCAGAGCACTTGTAAAACTAGGACGATTTCCTTTTTGGCAATTGGCGTATAAAGTGAATTGAGAAACGACTAGCAGAGAACCTTTGACATCTAGTATGGATAAATTTGTTTTCCCAAATTCATCTTCAAATATTCTTAATTTGATAATTTTATCAACATATTTTTGCAAACAAGAAAAGGTATCCTGTTGTCCAAATCCAACAAATAATAGAAGACCTTGATCTATTTCATCAATGGTTTTTCCATCAACAGTGACTTTTGCATATTGAACTCTTTGTATTATAATTTTCATAAGAATTAATCCTTTCAAATGGTATGGTTTTATCTTATAATTATAGTTTGCAAAGTGTCAATAACAAAATAGATGATTTATTGATAAGGACATTATCTTATGATATGATTTTGAAGATAATATAATTACTGAATGGAGGGTTTAATATGGCGTATTGTGCATACTGTGGGAAAAAATTAATGGATGGAGAGACGTGTTCTTGTCAACAGAACATACAGGAGAATTCCATATCGCCGGAAGAAATGCAAAGTCAAGATACGGTGACATCACAAGAAGGGACAGAGAGTCAAGAACACTTTATTCCTAAGGAACAAGGGACAACTGATCAACAGAATAAAGTGGGGATAGAAGCGAAAAATGTTATAAAAGCATTAACTGGAACATTTAAGGATCCAATTCAAACGACGATATCTTATGTGGATGAGGGTTCTTTTATAGGATCTTTTCTTGCAATTGGAGGTTTGGCAATTGTGTTAATAATTGCAAATGTTTTGAGGGTTTTATTTACTGTATTAACAGTAAGTGATCAGGCGAAAATATTTGGAATTAAACTATCACAATATTTGATATTTGCAGGATTAGATATCCATTGGTATACATTTTTACAAGGAATTGTATTTCCGATTATTTATTTGGGAATTATGATAGGTGTTACATTAATTCTTATGCTTATTGTAAATACGCTGATTACAAAGACGGAATTTGACTTTGGAAAGATAATGAACGGTTGTGCATCAATTGTTATAGGGGTTGCGGTACTTCCGATTTTGTCACTTATAAATTCGCAAATTAAAATTGATATAATTAATATTATGATAGGAGCGATATCTGTAACAGTTAGAATATTTGTAATAACGCAGTTGATATCGATGGCTTATTATAAAATTAAAAGTAAAAAGAAAATGATGTTAACGGTAATGATAGTTACCTTTGGATTGGTGTTAACAAATTATGTGTTATGTGATATTATAAACGGATTTACAATGTATTTTATTCCTATATCGTTATTTTATTAAGGAGTATATTTGAAATCTTACAAATGTAGGAATATGCTGAGTTGGTGTATCCCTATACTATAGAAAATATGATGAAAGGAGAATTAAAATTATGGCAATTAGATGGAACGGATTAGTGGGAAAAGATCGGAAGTATGTAGAGCCTAAGAAGTTGGATGCAGGAATTACAGCGGAAGAAGTAAAAAGTATTGTGAGCAAAGAAGTGAGAGCATCCTCAATAAAGAGACAGGTGGGTCAGTATTTTGATGATGTTACAGCACAAGGGATAAGAACGGAAGCTTTGTTAGGAGAAGCAAAGCAAGCAATTGATAAAAGTCTAATAAAAATAGAGGACCTTATTGAAAAAGACCAAAATGATTCGGAGCAATTAACAGAGTTAAATGAATCTATAGATAAACTAATAGAACTTAGTCAAAATATTGAGCTTTCTGTACACAAAGATAATTTGATTAGTTATAAAAATATAAAAACAGTATTAGATACAATGGAGACAAATAATGAAAAGCAATTCAGTAGAATGAGACATTTGATGGTTGCAAATGTTATTTTGACTATGGCAACGGGTATATTAACATTATTTGTGATATATTTCTTTTTATTAGGAGTTGTGTTTTAGAGGAGAAAAATGAAAAATATATATGTTGTAGGGCATCGTAATCCTGATACAGATTCAATCTGTTCAGCAATTGCATATGCGAATCTAAAAAATAAAATAACAGATAGTGATGGATATCATGCTTATAGAGCTGGTCAGATTAATGAAGAAACTCAATTTGTATTAGAAAGATGTGGAATGAAAGTGCCACCATTGCTATTAGATCTTAGGTCACAAGTGAGTGATTTACAGATTAAAAAAACGGAAAGCGTACAAGCAGATATAACAATAAAAAAAGCTTGGAATATGATGAGAGAGATAGGGGTTGTAACACTTCCTATTGTTTCTAATAAAAAATTAGAAGGTGTTATTACAATTACAGATGTAGCAACATCCTATATGGACGTGTTTGATAATCATATCTTAGAATCCTCTGAAACAACGTTTGGTCAAATTGCCCAGACATTAGAAGGAAAAGTGATTGGAGAAAAAGATGAGCATCTAAAAGTTCAGGGAAAAGTTTTTACTGCTGTAGCAACATCTGAAAGCATAGAAGAGAATATAGAGCAAGGAGATTTGGTTATATTAGGAAATCGATATGATGCTCAGTTGTGTGCAATAGAGATGGGAGCTGGTTGTATTATTATTTGTGAAAATGCCCCTGTATCTAAAACAATTTCCAAGCTTGCAGCAGAAAAAGGATGTTCTATTATTTTATCTCCACATGATGCCTTTACGGTTTCTAGATTGATTTTTCAAAGTATACCAATAGGATATGTTATGAAAAAAGAACGTCTTATCACATTTCATTTAGGGGATTATATCGACGATATTAAAAAAATTATGACAGAAAAAAGACATAGGGATTTTCCAGTATTAGATAGTGAAGATAATTATGTTGGAACGATTTCCAGAAGAAATCTACTTGGTGCAGGTAAGAAAAAAGTTATTATGGTAGACCATAATGAGGCGAAGCAGGCTGTAAATGGAATTGAAACAGCAGATATTTTAGAGATTATAGATCATCATAGATTAGGTTCTATAGAAACAATATCACCAGTGTTCTTTAGAAACCAGCCAGTAGGATGTACATCTACTATTATATATGGACTTTACAAAAAAGAAGGAATTAAAATTGATAAGGAAATAGCTTTGCTTATGTGTTCTGCAATTATATCAGACACCTTACTTTTTGGGTCTCCTACATGCACAGAGGAAGACAGAGCCGCGGCAAAAGAGCTTGCTAATTTAGCAGAAATCAATTTAGAAGATCATGCACATGAAATGTTTTTTGCAGGAAGTAATTTAAGCGAAAAATCAGCAAAAGAAATATTTCTTGGAGATTATAAAAGATTCTCAATGGGAGATATCACCTTTGGTATAGGACAAGTGTCTTGTATTGATGGAGATGAATTAAAGTTAGTAAGAGAAAAAGTGGCAGATTATATGAAAGAAGAATATGCGATATTGGGAGTTAATATGATCTTTTTTATGTTGACGGATATGAGATTACCAGGAACGGAATTGTTATGTTATGGAGATGGATCAGACGCACTGGTAGAAGAAGCATTTGAGATTACGGGAACACAAGGCTCTTATTTACTACCGGGTGTTGTTTCTAGAAAAAAACAAGTGGTTCCTGAATTAATGATGGCAATAACGCATTAGGAGGAAGGAAATATGGGAAAACAACATTGGAAGCCTGGGAATATGCTTTATCCTGTGCCAGTGGTAATGGTTAGTTGTGGAACAAAAAATGAAAAACCCAATATTATTACAGTAGCATGGGCTGGGACAATATGTTCTGATCCTGCAATGGTATCTATTTCTGTAAGACCAGAAAGATATTCACATAAAATAATTTCTGAAAATAAAGAATTTGTAATTAATTTAGTGAATCATCAATTGGCATATGCTGCGGATTATTGTGGTGTAAAATCAGGAAGGGACATAGATAAATTTAAAGAAACAAAGTTAACAGCTGTAACATCTGAAAAAATTAATACAGTAAGAATAGAAGAAAGCCCGGTAAATATAGAATGTGAAGTACAAGATGTTATTCACTTAGGAACCCATGATATGTTTTTGGCAAAAGTTGTTAACGTAACAATTGATGATCGATATATGGATAAAACAGGACGATTTCATTTGAATGCTAGTAGTTTAGTGGCATATTCACATGGGGAATACTTTAAATTAGGAGAACGTATTGGGACTTTTGGTTATTCTGTACGAAAAAAAGCAAAAAATAAAAAAGAGAGAAAGAGAAAATGATGCCAGATAATATAATATTAATAGGAATGCCGGGAGCTGGAAAAAGTACAGCGGGAGTTGTATTGGCGAAAATGATGGGATATCATTTTATAGATTCGGATATTGTGATTCAGGAAAAAGAAGCAAGGCTGTTAAAGGAAATTATTAAAGAAGAAGGTAATGAAGGTCTTTTGGAAATAGAGAATAGAGTTAATGCATCAATTGTTGCTCATCATTCTGTTATTGCAACAGGTGGAAGTGTAATATATGGGAAACAAGCAATGAAGCATTTAGGTGAAATGGGGTGTATCGTATATTTGAAAACTTCATTTGAGACAATTGAAGATAGAATATCGAATTTAGAAGGACGAGGCGTGGCAATTAAATCAAATCAAACATTGTATGATCTTTATGTTGAACGTTGTAAACTTTATGAAAAATATGCTGATTTGGTGGTAGAAATAGATAATATGGGGATTGAAATGTCTGTTAGCAAAATATTACACAGTATTATAGAGGAATATGTGTAGTTTTTGTTAATTTTTAATAAAGGGGTTTACAAAAATGTAATATTTTGCTACAATTCAATTGTTACAAAAATGTTACAA
>JBFHFI010000078.1:0-10551 GCA_041583675.1 Butyrivibrio sp.
AGTTTTTCTGTCTTTGTTTAATTCGTTTGCAAGTTTTGTGATATTCACTTTTAAAATTCCTTTCTTATATGCTTTGGAAAATAGAACCAAATCATAAACATTTTCAATGCTGTTTAATATAATTTCTGTCATCATAATCACTTCGAGATGATTATAACAAAAAAATACCTATAGGTCGTAACTGGGGAAAGTTACGTGCACACTATTGGGTATTTTTATTTAACCATTTATAAATGCTGAGCAGTTTTTTATTTCACTTCTAGAAATAGCTTGTTATGGTATTCCATTGGTGTTAAAATACCAAGCTTTCGCTGGACACGCTTGTTTGTGTAGTAATTCATATAATTTATAATGGTGGTGATTAACTCATCTTTAGTTTTATATTTTTTTTCATAATACATTTCTCGCTTTATGATTCCTCAAAACCCTTCTATAGGTGCAATGCAAGATTCTTCGGCATAATATTTTAACTCATGGACCTAGGTCAATACCTTGGACACAAAAAGTCGAAATTTTTATGCGGTCTGAATTGCTTCATCCTCAACCTGCTGAGGTGTTTTGAATCCAAGAGCACTATGTGTATTTAGGTTCTATTAACTGCATTCTTCGACTTTTGGGTGCAACAGACTCAAGTCCTTCATACATGTAAGTTATTTTTGGCATACTGGTTAATATCATTACCATAGTTAAAATGGCAGAATTCAATCGTTTGAAATTTTTTGATATAAAATTCTCCTTCGGCATTCTGTTTGTGGTTAGTATAATCAACCCACATTAATTTATTGATATACAATAAAAATTTTTGACTTATCCCCCCCCTTTTTTTTCTACAATGATATTGAAAAAGAACCCCGTTAGTAAAGATGCTCAGTTCTTTGTGAAAACCGTGCTTATACCTTTGTGTCATTTTCATCCAATCTTTCACCACAGTGATGGCAAATACTTTGTGATGACAATCGAAAATTTAATAATTTTTTGCAGTGCGGACACCGTAAGAAAATGAATCCAAAAACAAGATCAAATGCCATTAGAAAAGATGCACCTAAAATCATATAAATTCTGATTGAATTTAAAGCAGGAATATTGGATAAAAAAACTATACCTATTACAAATGAAGCAATTGTATTTATTATTTTTCGGCATTTTTTTGGTTTCATAAAAATTTTCATCCCCTTTCAAATCAATCATTTCCTATATAATACCAATCGTTTTCAAAATCAACTATCATGATGATGTAAAATATTTGTGAAAACTTGTAAAATGAATGACATAGGTAGCAATGAATAATGTAGACATATTAATACAGATGAGCCGGTTATAGGGCTTGTTTTTTTGTTACAATACTATAGTTACCCTTATGAACACCAAATACATGTCAGTTTACTTATTAACATGGGATTTACACCACTGGCGATAGGTAACAGAGTTGGTCATGAGAGCGAAAAAATAACTTATCGTTATGCACATTTGTTTCCAACAATTCAGACAGAGAGGGCTGAAAAATTGGATGAACAGTGGAAGGAGGGATTTAATGTCTCATAAGAATATGGATCATAAAAATAGATAGAAAACAAAAACAATAGCATTTCGGATGTCTCCGGAAGAGGCTACAGATTTAGAAGACAGGGTAAAACTTTGTGGAGCAAGAACAAAGCAGGAATATATTATCGAAAGTGTTTTAAATCAAAAAGTATTAGCAAAAGGAAATTCTATGATGCTTGTGCAGTTTCGGAAAGATCTGCAAAAAATAGAGTCCGAATTAGAGAGGATAAATTCAGTTTCAGAAATGGATAAGGAACTATTAATACCAATTCGCACCATGTTGGAAATCATGGAGGCGTTTAAGGAAAATGAACAGGCGAAAAAGTAAAACTCTTACCCCTGCTACTGCAATAGTAAGGGTAAGAGTTTTCGCTATGGTAACACCAAAGCGTGATATACTCAAGGTTTTCTAACTAATAGTATAGCACTTCTTGGGTTTGTCAATTAAATTGTGTAAGTCTTTTTTACTTCACCTTGTTTTTTAGTGTTGCTCTGTAAATTGTACTAACAGATATTCCTGTCATTTCAGATACCTGAGTATAGGAATAATCGTTTGATAATAATAGAGCATGTTCCATTTGTTCACGTTTATATTTTTTTGGTCTTCCACCAAGATTACCAGACAAACGTTTTCCTTCTTGCGTTCTTTCTATAATCATATCTCGTTCAAATTCGGCAAATGATAAAAGGATAGTTCTTATTAGTTTTTCTGTTGGAGTATTGTCCATAAGGCCCATGTTTAGTACATGTACCTTGACGCCATGAGATAGCAGCTCATCAATTAAAAGAATACCTTTTGTTGCAGAACGAGCCAATCGATCTAGTTTTGTTACCATAAGTGTGTCTCCAGCTTCCAATGCTTTTCTTAATTCTATAAACTGAGGTCTATCAAGAGTAGCTCCTGAATATGAGTCCTTAAATACAATCTTTGCACCAGCATTTTTTAGTTGTTCTTCCTGAGAATCAAGGCTGTTTCCTTCTTTCTCTTGATACTTTGTACTCACTCTTACATACCCACAAATCATACATAAATCACCTTCTTTCAATGAATACTAGTTATGACTACGTTGAAAGTATTGAATTTACTTAATTTCTAAAATGCAACCATAACTTATAAGTTATGATTATTTACTTAATACTTGGAAATTCATAAATCTCATATTTTTTAATTCGAGCAGTAAATTTATCAATCATAATTAGTTGATTTCTTACATCTGACCAATTGGGGAGCGGCCTGTCTATCCATTTATCATAAAGTTCAAGGATGCGAAGATACATAACCTTTAATACAGCATCATCATTAGGAAAGACTCCTTTTCGTGTTACTTTTCTAAAAGATGAATTAACACTTTCAATGGCATTTGTGGTATACATGGTTTTACGAATCGCAGAAGTGTAATCATAAAGTTGTTCAATATGTTTCCAATTGCGTTCCCAGACAGAAACTGCTCCAGGATAATCTTTACACCAGGCTTCTTTAAATTTTTCAAATTCAATTAGAGCAACTTTTTTATTAGGAGCTTTGTATATGAGACGTAGATGATTACAGAAATCTTTACGTTTTTTACTTGGGATATATTTAACAGAATTTCTTATTAAATGGACAATACATCGTTGTATAATGGCATCTGGAAAAATAGGATGTGCACCATATTCAAGACCACTTAATCCATCCATTGAAATAAAAAGGATATCTTCAACACCCCTTGTTTTAATCTCATCAAATATTTTTAGCCAATGATTAGTACTTTCTTTTTCATCAATCCATAAACCTAAGATATCTTTTTTTCACTTAAATCATAGGCAAGAATCACGTATACAGGGCAGTTAATGGTTTCATAATCATGCCTGATATTGACATAGATACAGACAACGAACATAAAAGTATAAAACCTCTTTAAGGGCCTGGCCTGCCATTTAGCAAGTTCATCTAAGACGCGAATGGGAAAGCTTAAAACCATAGATATCATCAATAATGTCAGATATATCACGTTGGCTCATACCTTTGGCATACATAGCTAGGACTTTACCTTCAATGCTACTTATATCCGTTGTACGTTTAGGGACAATTTCAAGTTCAAAATAACCATCTCTATCACGTGGGCCGTTAATTGGTACAGTACTAATAGAAGTTTTTAGGGTCTTGGGAGATGAGCCGTTTCGGCGATTAGCATTATTTTTTAGTGTCTTATCATTACTTGAATAACCAAGATGGTTTTCTAATTCTCCTTTTAGTAATGCTTCAAATATTGGCCCGAATATAGTCTTTAATGCATCCTGTGCATCTTCCGCAGTTTTAGGATCGAAGCCTTCATAATAGCGTTAGCAGCTTCGATGCTTTCAGGAGAGTGTATCACTTTTTTGCCATGTCAGTATTTCCTTCCATAAAAAAATTCTTTCATAAATCATAATCATAATTTGGGTGAAAATAAAGAGATTTTTTGAACTTACACAATTTATTTTACACTCTCTGATATTAGCAGTGACATTTACAATTATTGTTTTCGTAGAAGTTTATTGGTTCATGAAATAGTCAATGCACCAGTAAGATTAATAACAAGCTTATGGAAGGGTTTGATGATATGAGACTTATTTACACAAGTTATAATTCAAATTATAACAGTATAGATATAACAACATTTGATAATATTTTACTTAAAATTGATTGCAATAAAGCAGAAGAGGGAATCAGGACAACACCTGGTTCCCAATGTGCTTTAAATGCATTGGCGATTGATGAACCGTTGGAATATGCTAGGCTGGTTTTGGATGGAGAGATGCAGATGTGGGTGGATGCAGAAGACAGTTTGGATATTTGGTAAAATAAATAACGAATTATTTTTGTGGAGAAAAAATATGATATGTGGTAGAATGGTTTTAAAATCGAACTATAATAATCTAATAGTTAAAAAATGAGGAACAACAAAAATGAATGAAATATTAGGATTTGTAAATGAAAAGGCAAAAGTATTAATGATTCTTAGAGAAAATCAATTAGAGATTGATGGGAATAATATTTGTCCATTAAATCAACAAGAGATTGCAGATTTAGTACCTTGTGGAAAATTCAAAGCAAATCAGATGATAAAAGAATTGGTTGAACAAGGATATGTTAGGATGCTTCATACAAAGGGCAGATATGTGGTAACCGATAAAGGAAATGAAATTTTGAAAAAGATGTCGTTAGAATCAGAAAAGTGTAAGAATTGCTTTTGAAATTTGATGTGGCAGATTTTTAATAAAAGAAAGTGGGTGATGTAATGACCATAGAATTCATGAAGAATCTCCTCACTACAAGAGAGAAAATTACAATAGAATACAAGGAATGTCAGAATGGAATCTATAATGATGTATATGAAACGGTTTGCTCATTCTCAAATCGTTATGGTGGATATATTATCATGGGAGTTCAGGATGATGGAACACCGATTGGTCTCAATAGAAATATGGTGCGGGACATGAAAAGAAATTTTGTCAACCAGTTAAATAATCCTGATAAAATGTCACCTACATTATATTTATCCATTGAAGAAATGGAATATGAAGGGAAGCTATTGTTGTGGGTATATGTTCCACCAACATCTGTTGTAGAAAAATGTTCAGGGAGAATATTTGACCGAAACGAAGATGGTGATATGGATATTACAGAATCACCGATTCAATTGCAGAATATGTACAATCGTAAAAGCACGACCTATACAGAACATAAAATATTTCCTTATGTAACGGAAGCTAATTTGAAGATGGAATTAATGGATAAAGTTCGTAATTTAGCGAAATCAAAGAAAGCAGATCATCGATGGTTGGGATATTCTGACAAAGAAATAATGATTAGTGCAGGATTATGGGAAAAAGATTTTTCTTCAGGTTTTGAGGGATATAATTTAGCTGCTGTGTTGTTATTTGGGAAAGATGAAGTTATCCGATCATGCTGTCCAGGATATGTAACAGATGCTATTTATCGAGTAGAAAATCTGGACAGATATGATGACATGATTAAAGTAAGTACAAATCTGATAGAAGCATACGAATTTCTTATGGAGTATATAGCAAAGCATACATCAGATAAGTTCTTCTTGATAAATAATGTGAACACAAGTGTCAGAGATTTGCTTGCAAGAGAAATCATAGGTAATATTTTAGTCCACAGGGATTATGCCAGTGCTTATCCTGCAAAGGTGATTATTGAAAAAGATTGGCTAAGAACAGAAAATTGGTGTATTCCAAGAAAACATGGAAACCTTATGAGTGATGAATTTACACCATATCCAAAAAATCCATTAATATACAATTTCTTTGCCAATATAGGGCGTACAGATACAATTGGTTCAGGTGTTAAGAATTTGTACAAATACACACCAATCTATTCTGATGGTGGAAAACCTGAACTATTTGAGGATGATGTGTTTAAAATTTCCATTCCATTGAATGTGGAAGCTGCAAATGAGGCAAAAGAAAAAAATAAATTATCTGAAAGAGAAAAAGCGATATTTGATATGATTAAAAAGAATAAGACTCTTTCAGTTGAAGAAGTAATGGCAGAACTTTCTATATCAAGAGCGACTGTATTTAGAGATTATGCGAAGATTAGAAAGATTACAGGAGCAGTTTATGATAAGAAGACTGGGGAATGGAAGTATTAGTCTCAATATGAGTATCAGTAGTCTCATGATAGTATCACCAGTCTCAACGGAGATTTGAGACTGGGAGAGTATAATGGTTGGTTTTGCAGACTAACAACGAAAATTTTATTGTCAGTCTCATCAAAAGTGCATTTAGTCTCATCGAATTTGAGACTGAAATGATAATATAAAGATTGTATCAGAACATCTTAAAGATGAAGAAGTTTGAAAGTTAAGTCAATTTGTGCATAGGATTTGGGGGATAAAATATGGCAATTAGTATTTCAGTAACAATTGATGAAAATGGAAAATCACAAATTTCAGTTGGTGAAACTCAGGCAATAAAATCAATAAGAGAAAGTAAAGGAAAAAGTAACATTCTTTTTCCAGATGATTATGTGGTAGTAGATATTGAAACCACTGGTTTATCACCACAATATGATGAAATCATTGAAATTGCAGCAATCAAATATAAGTCAGGAGAGAAGGTAGATGTATTTTCAACATTGGTTAAACCAGAATATGAAATTGATGAATATATTACAGAGCTAACTGGAATAACAAATGAAATGGTTGCAACGGCGCCTAAAATTGGAGATTGTATTGCGGATTTTAAAGAATTTATAGGTAATGAGATTATTGTTGGATATAATGTGAACTTCGATATTAATTTTCTATATGATAATTTGCTAGAATGTCGTGATGAAAAGTTGTCTAATGATTTTGTTGATGTAATGAGAATCGCAAAAAAAGTATTGCCAGAATTATCTCATCATAGACAGAAAGATGTTGCTGAATTTTTTGAAATTTCAATAGATGGTGCACATAGAGCGGAAGCAGATTGCTTAATGTGTAATGAATGTTTTGAAAACTTAAAAAACCAGATTAGAGCAAAGGGTATGACGATTGATGCTTTCATACATAGTTACAAATTTAATCATAATGGAATCAGTGCAAAAGATATCTCGACTGAAAAGATAGAATTTAATGAAGGTCATTCGCTGTTTGGAAAAGTGTGTGTATTTACTGGAACACTAGAGAAGATGCAAAGAAAAGAAGCAATGCAACTCGTAGCGGATTTAGGTGGTATTCCTGGTGATGGGATAACAAAGAAAACAAGTTATTTAATTTTGGGAAATAATGATTATTGTAAAACTATTAAAGATGGAAAAAGTTCAAAGCAGAAGAAGGCAGAGAAAATGATATTAGAGGGTACTGATTTGCAAATTATTCCAGAGGCTGTATTTTATGATATCGTTTTAGGAGAATAAGAAAAACTATTGTTTGTTAAAAGAAGGGTGAAAAATGTCGAAAATACCAATAGTTCAACCTTTCAATGCAATTACATCATGGGAAGACTATGAATATCAAGGACATGTTGCATTGTATTATGCGTTGAAAAATATACTTAATTTACTACAGAATTGTAAAAGTATTTCAGGGTATGAGTTACAGATTGAAGGAGAAGAAGATTTTTCTGTAAGAAAAGATACTAAATATATTTCGTTACATCAAGTCAAGGCAGGTGCAGTAAAATTAGACTCCAATGACAAGTTTTCTTTTATTATGGGGATTCTTCAGAATGAAGCAGAAAGTGGTTATTTTCATATTTCAAATGGAAAGAAATTCCCATCCGACTTTGTTTCAAAATCATTTGATCATATCAGCATATTGAAAAATGATTTGCAAAAAAGGTAATAGAAAAAAAGGGGAAGCGATTATGAATATATATGAGTTAGTTTTCATCCCTAGATCGTTCAATCACATATCTATTTTTTTTATAACTTGAACTACGATACACTTCATCTATTGATTCAATTGTTTCTTTAATAAGATCTCGCTGTAGTTCTTGAAGCGGTTTATTTAACTCTAAAATCAACTCTCCAATATCCATTTTTTCATTGTCCGTAAAATATTTTAATATTTTTTCAATATGTTGTATCCCTCTGTCCATAAATTGTTGTATACTATTACACATAAGAAAACACCTTGCTATTATGATTTTTTGTTTATTGACAAAACATATAATATTACAATACGAGGTGTTTTTTAAATTTTTTATTTTCCAACGATATCTTTACGCTAGCATACCATTCCAATTATAATAAAAAGTGGACCGTTTTTCAATTGGAATAATTGAATTACTGGACCACTTTTAAATTACCATAAACATAAGTTGGAATTCTATATTTTTATGAAGAAATTTAGTTTTCTTGGAGAAAAAGTAAGAAGTATGACATTCAAAGAACTTTCGTATCAGGATTACTTTGTCACGTTGGAAAAAGAGGATAGAGACGGAGAAAATAATATTGAATTTGGGGATGTGCATATAAAACATCCTGGAAGAGATAGTGAAACAGAAGATGAAGTATTTGTGGAATCTATTTATTATGTGAAAGAAAAATTTTATAGTAATAAAGTTGCAAAAATTAAAAAGAAGTTAGCAACTTTAGCAGGAAAAATTTCGATGAATGATGTAACAGGGTGTATGGAAGAATATTGTGAGAAATTTTGGAAAGAAAGATATTCTGTTATTCAGGGGTGTTTTTCATGTGCATCTAATTTTAAGCAATGAATCAAGTTGTCTTTTCTTTTTTAAAAACAAAATATGATATGTAACATTAGCATCTGAATCTGTAATTGGAATAATTTTCCTATCTCTTAAAAGTTGTGCAGTATCACTTACAAGATTTGTTGTGAAACAAGGAAGGGAAGACTCGCGGATTAGTTCTTTAAACGCAAAATCTTCTTTCTGAACTAAAAATTTAGATGCTGGAAGTTTCTTTCGACATAATTCATCCCAAAAACCAATTTCTGACCTTAGAAGAAAGTTGAAACCGTTCATTTCCTTAAATGTGAGGTGATCGTTAAAAGCAAGAGTGTGTGATAGTGGTACTGCAAGTGATAAGGATTCTTTCAATATAGGCAGACAATTCAAATCGTCCTGCTCATACATATATGGAATAACCCCTATATCAGTGTTGTCCGAGTTTATATTTCTTGTTATTTCGGATATGTCCTTTATACCTGATGAAACAGTTATTCCCTGAAATTCTGATGACAGAACAGGCAGTAAGAACCATAGTGGAGAGGGTGCACAGGAATCAATTACTATTGTATGTAGACTTTTATCAAATTGTTGGACTTGAATAATTGTATTTTCAGCATTGCTTAATAGAGTTCTGGCATATTTGACAGCCTTAAGACCTGTTTTATTTAATGTTATTTTATTTTTACCTCTTGAAAAAAGAGATACACCAAAGGATTCTTCCACATGCTGCATTGTTCTCGTAATGGTAGGTTGTGAAATATTGAATATTTCAGCAACTTTGGATAAGGTGCCGTAATCAGCAAAAGCAATTAATTGTTCTAATTCTATTAAATTCAACATGAAATCACCTCATTAATATGGTTATAATTTATTTACTATTCATTGTGTGAAACCTAGTTTTCATTATTTATATTGTACATTCAGTTAATATAGAAGTAAACTAAAAATATAAATAAAATGAAATTCATATATTGAATGCTGATAAATAGTAAAAATAGAGAGGAAAATAATTATGGAGTATGTAATATTAAGTAATGGAGTTAAAATGCCAATCTTAGGATATGGAGTGTACCAGGTAACAAAAGAGGAATGTGAACGATGTGTACTGGATGCGTTGAAGATTGGTTACCGAGCATTAGATACTGCACAAAGCTACTTCAATGAAGAAGAAGTTGGCAATGCAATAAAAAAGAGTGGAATATCAAGAGAAAAAATTTTCTTGACAACAAAAATATGGGTTGAGTTTTACGGGTATGAGAAGGCAAAAGCTTCCGTTTTAGAATCTATGAAAAAACTACAGACAGATTATATTGATCTTGTTCTATTACATCAACCATTTGCTGATTATTTTGGTGCATACCGAGCACTGGAAGATCTTTATAAAGAAGGAAAGATTAGAGCGATTGGAATATCTAACTTTTATGTAGATAGAATGGTAGATATGGCTTCTTTTACTGAAATTAAACCAATGATAAATCAGGTAGAGACACATCCTTTCAATCAACAGAAAATTGCAAAAGAGTGGATGGATAAATACAATGTTCAAATTGAAGCATGGGCACCATTTGGAGAGGGGAGGGGAGAAATGTTCTCAAACCCAGTCATAGCAGAAATAGCAGAAAAACATCAAAAATCAGTAGCACAGGTAATTCTCAGATGGCATATCCAAAGAGGGGTTGTTGTAATTCCAAAATCTACACATATTGAACGAATGAAAGAAAACCAACGAGAGAACAACAGACCAAACTCTAAACCAAAGCAGAAATTGGCATCATCGCATCAAACCTATGCCATATGGATGGCTCACTTATGGCTAATCAGCTGTGGTGGACAAAC
>JBFHFI010000079.1:0-10544 GCA_041583675.1 Butyrivibrio sp.
GATAATTTATTTGAATATATAGATTATCCAGTAAATAAATTTTTAATGCTTGGAGAAGGGGATTATCTGGAAAAAGTAGAAAAAAAGGTGCATAAAAAGCTATCAGATAGAATGGATGTATATCGTTCAGAGCCTTTTTTCTTAGAGGTATTACCACAAAATGTGCATAAAGCAAAGGCTTTAGAAAAATTACTTGATAAGCTAGGTCTTCAAACTACTGATTTGGCAGCTTTTGGGGATGGGTTTAATGATTTAACAATGATAGAATATGCGGGTTTGGGTGTGGTAATGTCTAATGGAAATAATCAGGTACAAGCTGTTGCAGATATAATTGCGCCAAGTAATGAAGAAGACGGAGTGGCTCAAGTCTTGAATAAATTATTACTAGACTAGTATTGTGTAGTATGTTAAAATTTTATAAGATAAGTACGCGAGGTGATATCACATGAGCAAAAAAATAAAAACGGATGCTGTTGACCATTTATTCGAAGCAGTTTTAAGTCTAAAATCCAAAGAAGAGTGTTATGCATTTTTTGAAGATGTATGTACAGTGAATGAACTTGTATCATTGTCTCAGAGATATGAAGTTGCTAAAATGTTAAGAGAGAATAGAACATATCTAGATATCGCAGAGAGAACGGGAGCATCAACAGCAACGATTAGTAGGGTGAATCGTTCTTTGAATTATGGTTGTGATGGATATGACATGGTTTTTGATAGAATATACAAAGATAAATAGTGTGAAAACACATTGAAATGAGCGGATCTTAAAAGTTAGATCAAAATAAAATGTACCCTTTTATTGGATAATATCAATAAAGGGGATTTTTTAAAGTAAAAAATAGAAATAGCGAGACAGTAAAGACCGTTTCGCTATAAAGTATAAATGATTGCATTTATATGAATCACAAATAAGATGCTTTTATTTAGAGTTCTTTTGTTTCTTTTTTGGATTCTTTTTTTACTTCTTTGGAATTTTCATCCTTGGTTGGTGCTATTTTTTCAATTAAGCTTTCAATTACTTGTTT
Source organism: Butyrivibrio sp. (assembly GCA_041583675.1). Lineage (GTDB taxonomy): Bacteria > Bacillota > Clostridia > Lachnospirales > Lachnospiraceae > Eshraghiella. Next base: position 1,029 of record JBFHFI010000079.1, read on the forward strand.
TTTCAAGAAAACATCAAATCCCAACATGCATATCATAGAGAAAGTTTGTAGAAATTCCTTGTTATCAGAGTTGGTAACATCACTAAAATGTTCAAAAGCTACTTGTGATTTTATTTCTACATCTTTACTTACAGTAGATATTTGAGCTTTAATAGAAGTGTAAACTTCTTTGTAAATATCATCCATAGATATATTGCAGTCATTATTATTAGAATCAAAAAAAAGATCTGTAAGAGGATTCAACATATTTTGAATTTCACTGATTGATAAAATGTTTTTGAGATAATATATAAAAATCAAGACAATCATATGATCTTTTGAATATTTTTTCTTAACAGGTGGAGGAAGAAGATTATTCTTCGCATAATTATTAATCATAGTTTTGGTAAGGATTTTATCATCTGCTTTTAATTTGGATGCAGATAAATGGGTATTCATAAATGTTGTTACTTGATCCATATATAAGTCAAGATTTGGAAAATCTCCTGGTTTAATGTAATCGGTTTTGGCGAGTTGTTTAAACAACTGCTCAAAGTATTCGCTCTGGTTGTTTGTCATATTGCAACCTTCCTTTCAAATTGAGCATATTATATTGCAAACTCTATTATATAGTATTAGAAACTATATGACAAGATGAAAAAATTGCCAGAATAATTTCTGGCAATTTTTAATGAAATATATAACGAGATAAAAAATTAAAGTTTCATAGGAATTAATTCAATGTATTCTTCAAGGGAACCATCTCTTAAGAAGGTGTCAATAATTTGTTTTCCAAGAGGATTTAATGATGGAGAATTGAATTTCGCTAATTCTTCCTTAAAGAAATCAAGTAAAATCTTTGCACCCATATCATAACCGTCTTTACCGACTTCAGATTGTTTTTCCGGTTGTAGATAAGCTTTTCTTATATATTGTCCATCAATTTTCAAGGAATCAAGAGAATATCCAAGTAATGTACAACGGGATTCTACTAAATGTTCTATTTTGAATTTGGCGCTGCCTCTTCTAGCGATATATTCTCGAGCAATCCATTGAGGCATAAAACCTACTTTGTAAGCTCCAATATGTTGATTAGGTATTAATACATAGCGTGTATTCGAAGAATTTACAAATTGATCCAAGAGTAGATTGGCTTGTTGAACCATTTGACCAGTAGCAAAAGGCCAATAAGAACCAACACCTTCACTAGTCATTCCAACAGTAGCAGTAACACTTGGATTATTAAAGCCTCTTGGAACAACGAGTCTCCATAACCATGCTAAAGCAGGAGGTAGAATTTGCATGAGCCCAAAAATACCATATGTAGGATTTTCACGCGTACAAGAAGGGGCTCTTACTCCAAAGCTTCTTACGTCAACTTCTACGGCGTCATCTATAATATCATCCACCATTCTTCTTGGAAGAATAACACGAGGATTTGGACAAGGGGTTCCATCTGAATCTAGAGAATGTTCCCAAACAAGGCAAGTTGCATTTGCAACACCTTGAATATTCATATAGATCAAAGGTTCTTTAGGCTGTGTTAAAACACTTTCTAATTGAGGAGCTGTTCCATAATGAGTGATATGATCCAATCTTAAAAACCATCCATTTTCCGCATCTTTTACCACAAGTTTTTTACTGTCATTTTGCATTTTAGGATGACAAAGAGCCATATCATCAGTCACAGGTTTTAAATCGCAAGTGTCAGAAAGCTCAATATAATTTTTCTCCCCTGTAACAGTGTTTTCGCCAAGAACAATGCGGCCATCCATTTCTGTGTGGATTTTTTCAATCATCTCGCTTTTACCACCGCCGGAAGCACCTTCATGCATAATAACAATTTCATTATCATATGGAGTAATTACTTTTACTGTAGAGGCATGTAAAGTAGTCCATCCTTCATTTTCACCAATATTTAATAAAACACCATAAATTCCCTTTTTGGCACTAGGACCTGGATATAAATTATAAGAGAATACTTCATGCATATTTTCAAGACGATTGTGAACGACGATTTGTTTTCCTTTAAAATGAGTGTGTCTAAAAGGAGGGGCTAGGTATACAATTGCTTTAGGACTGAAATTTTCGCCAATTTCATCAACATTTAAAAATCCTTGTAAATCAGCAATGCCACAAGCAAAAAATCCAGCGTTCGCAGGGCCGATAAATAAAGCATCATATCCATACTCAATACCTCCTGCTTTAAAAGGCACAACAATTAAGTCTTGTTTTTTTAACCAATCAAGAGTTTCCTCTCTTAGAGAATCGAATGGTTTATGATAAGTATCAATATATTTTTCTTTATCTGTTGCAAGCTCATCAGCAATTAGCATACAGTCTGGGTCACGACGACGCATATAATCGGTAGGATAATTTACAACAGCTCCGTTTTTACATCTGGTTACACTAGCTTCTTTGACCATGCCCACTGTTGGAACATCATATTCAACATCAAAAGTATCAATATCCTGATTGTTAAAAGTTAATTTTATGAGTTCTTCACGACTGGAGGGGATAATAAAACTAGGGCAATCCTTTAGTATAGAAGAAACATCTGGTGATAATTTGAATTTTGGTAAACAATCTTTCATTTAAAAACCTCCTTTAAGGGTTATTTGATTAATAAGGATTCTGGATCTATAAATTAAGGCAAAAAAAGCCCATACCAATAAAAAACAGTGGTAGTGGCTTACTTTCAACTTAGTTAACTATTTTGAAGAGTCTTCCGATTCGTATTTTTTTGTGTCTTTTCTTCGAGATTACAATTAGTTGTTACTATAATAATCTTCTCTCCAGTTTTGGTACTGATATCAGAATGGGTGCTGACGATGGTTACATCAACAAGCTCCTTGATTAATGTCTCCAAATGCCCTCTCCCACTTTCAAAAAGAGAAGTACGTAACTTCTTATATAATTCTATTCCCTGTTGTGTTTCAGTAAGCTTTTGTTCGGATAGGCTCATAAATTCAGATAATCGTATAATAATTAGATCTTGAAAAAGATATGTTCTGATTTTTGTTGGACCGCGTCCCATATATTCAATTTCAAATTTACTTACTGCTTCGCTAATTTTAGCTTCCAATTGCCCTTTTGTCATAAACCTCACCTAATAGGAATATAGCATAGGTATTTATAACTGTCAATTCATAATAATTGTAAAAATGAATTTCGTGAAAGATACACAGCCAGAGTATAACTTCCAATAATGGTTGTAAATATTTATAAAATATATTAAAGTGTATATTATATATTTTTAATAAAAATATGAAAAAAAGAGGGGTAAGGGAAAATGAAAAAGACTAAATTGTTTACATCAAAAATATTAAGTATGGTTGCGGTGGGTTTATTGGCTATCTCAATATTACCATTTTCGACACAGGAAGTTTATGCGGGAAGTGGGGAAGTTGAGGATACCAGCTTGTTTGGAGAAGTTTTGGTCAGTGATGCAGAAACGTCACCAATTATTCAAAATAGTAATACTTCAAGAAATCTAGCTGTTTCAACAGATGGAATTATTTATGCAACCTATCACTGTGATGAAGGTGTAAAAGTTACAAAAAGCACAGACAGAGGAGAAACATTTCAAGCGAGTGTTTTAGCCTATGGTGAAAATGTAGAAGCTGAAATAGCGGTTTCAACGACTGGTATAGTTTATCTAGCTTGGGTAGAAAGTGATGAAATTAAATTAATAAAAAGCACGGATATGGGAATGACTTTTTCAGAAGTAATCATACTAGGAGAGACAGAAAATAATTCAATTACAGGATTAGCGTCAACTGTTCATATAACTACGGATGGAAAAAATATATATGTAATTGATTCTCTTGGCAAAGGTTTATATAGGAGTACAGACTGTGGAGATAATTTTACATTTGTTGAATTATCTAAGGAAATATATGCTTTTTCAGATGTTTTCGTGGACCCAACAACACATCAAGTAATTGTTCAGGAAGATAATCCCTCTATTAAGTATTATATAAGTGATGATTTTGGTGCAACTTTTGGAGAAGCTGTTGAATCAGATAAGATGATTTCTTATTCAGTGGGAAGTTTTGGGGCTGATTCAGAGGGCCGTTATTTAATTGTTGCGGGAAGTAATGATTATGGGGTGAAAATTAATCTTGATACGAATAGAATTACTTTGCCTGATTTTGGTACAAATGATGTTATGCAAGGACGTTCACTTAGTAGTGATATGTATGGGAATATCGTAACAGGATACATTGAAGATAATGATGAAAATTTACTATTTCTAAAGGTCAGCAATGATATGGGAGTAACTTTTAATGAACCTATATTAGTAGGAATATCCACAGATAACCAATTAGATATTGATAATAAAACGGAGATAGATACACCTATAATAGGATGGGATTCCATAGGGACAAATGCATCTATAAACACAACAAATGGAGATGTGCTTTTTCTTTACGAAAAAGATGGAAATATATATTTAAAAGTTTATGGTGAATTATTTGTTGGATATGATCTTGGTATTTCAAATAGTAGTTTATATTTTAATGCTGATGAAGATATAGTACAAAAGGATGTAACGATTACGAATACAAGATCTACACCATTGCCTATTAATAGTATAGAAGTAACAGAAGGTTTTTCAATTGATAAATCAGATCTTGATAAAACAATTCAAGCAGGAGAATCAGCTGTTATTCAAGTGAAGTTTGATAATGCTGTTCTTGGGACAAGTACAGGTAGCTTAATAATAAATTATGGTGATTCGTCAGAAGAGAAAATTATTAACTTGTCTGGATACACATCAAATATCAAAACAATTAAAGTGACTGAAACTCCAGCAGGGATTACAAATACACAATTAATTTCAGTTGTACCAGTTGGAGAAGCTTTTGATGAATCAGTTGAAGTTAGAATGAAAGATAATTCAAGTGTTGAAGAAGAAATTGAAGTCGCTTTATATGATGCTTTAAAAGAAAAGATGAAGGATCTCACAGTATTTTCATTTGATATTAGTCTTTATGTTAAAGGTACAGAAACAAAAATTCAACCAAATGATGGAACTTCAGTTATTATAACTTGCCCAATTCCTGATAACATGTTAGCAGATAAGGATAAATTAAGAGTTGCTTGTATAACGGATGGGGAACTTGATATTTTGGACAGTGAGTTAGTTGTAATAGATGGTGTAGATTGTGTTCAATTTACTGCAACACATTTTTCTCCATATGCATTGGTTATGGACACGACAAATGCTTTAGATAATATAGGTCAAATTGATGCTGAATATTCAGATCCTGATACAGGAGACAATAATATAGTTGGTGTTTTATTCTTAATTGCAATACTATCATTTTCAACAATATTAATTAATAAGAAAAACATGTGTTTAAAACTATAGAGAATATAATTAAATAAAGAGATATTTTCAAACAAAAAAATTAAAATATATTTTAAAAGTGTTATAAAATCTTTTTATATAAGATTTTATAACACTTTTTCTTTTGATGATTAAAATTAAAAAATGTATTTTGAAACACCTTTTTTATTCGTGACTTTTTTTCGGAACTACGTTATAATTAAATTATTAAAAAGATAGTCACGTTTGGGAGGTATATAATGGGAATTATAACAAGATTCAAAGATATTATGTCGGCAAACATTAATGCAATGCTTGACAAAGCAGAGGATCCAGAAAAAATGATAGATCAATATATGAGAAATCTGGAAAGTGATTTGGGAAAAGTAAAGGCGGAAACTGCTTCAGTAATGGCAGATGAAGCGAGAGCAAAAAGAGAATTAGATGAATGCAATATAGAAATAGAGAAACTTCAAGCATATGCGGAGAAGGCAGTTTTAGCTGGAAATGATGAGGATGCAAAACAATTCTTAACAAGAAAACAAACCATGATGAATACCCAAAATGCATTGCAACAATCTTATGATTTGGCAGCAAATAATGCAGCAAAAATGAGACAAATGCATGATAAATTGGTAAAGGATATGGGAGAATTAGATGCAAGACGTGATGCAATTAAAGCAAAAGTAAAAATTGCAAAAGCACAAGAGTCTATGAATAAAATCGGGTCTAGTATGTCTGGTGCACAACATAATTTATCCGCATTTGACAAATTAGAAGAAAAAGCAGACAGAATGTTGGATGAAGCACAAGCAACAGCTGAACTGAATAGGAGTGGCGTGGATGATTCATTTGAACAATTAGAAGATAAATATGAATCGACATCTCCTGCAGTAGAAGATGAATTGGCTGCATTAAAAGCTAAAATGGGTAAATAATTTATTACTAAATTTATTAGGGTGTCCTGTGACACCCTTTTTGAGCGTATATAGAATATATGCAAATATGAAAAATAAGGAGGATAAAATAATGGGATTGTTCGGTGGACAGTTTTCTGATGTAATTGAATGGGAAGAATATAGAGATGATCTTATATTTTGGAAATGGACGAATAAGGAAATAAAAAAGGGTAGTAAATTAATTATTAGAGCAGGTCAAGATGCCATCTTTATAAATAATGGGAAAATAGAAGGTATTTTTAAGGATGAAGGAAGTTATGATATGGAATCTGAAATTATTCCATTTCTTTCAACACTTAAGGGATTTAAATTTGGTTTTAACAGTGGAATGAGAGCAGAAGTATTATTTGTAAACACAAAAGAATTTACAATGAAATGGGGAACAAAGAATCCAATTGCAATACCAGCACCTGGACTTCCAGGAGGAATGCCAATTAGGTCTTTTGGAACGTTTAATTTTAAAGTTACAGATTATGTTGCATTAATAGATAAAATTGCAGGGATTAAGCAAAGTTATCCAGTGGAGGAGATTCAGTTAAGGGTTGTATCTATGTTGGACCAACTTTTAATGAAATGGATTAGCAAAGAGGGTAAAGATATGTTCAACCTTCAGGCAAATGCATTTGATATTTCTCAAGGAATCAAACAAGATCTGGATATGCAACTGGTAAAAGATGGAATGACAATAACAGGATTTTCAATTTCTAGTTTTTCCTATCCAGAAGAAGTACAAAAGATGCAAGAAAAAGCAGCATCTCAAAGCATGGTTGGAGATGTGTATAAATATCAACAATTAGCAGCGGCAGATGGAATGACCAAGGGGTCTTCAGGAGTGGCAGGAGATATGGTTGGAATGCAAATGGGAATGATGATGGGACAACAAATGATGAATTCCATGCAAAAAAATCAAGAAACACAATCCAATACATCATCAGTAGGTAATGGGAAAGTGCCAAAATTCTGTCCAGAATGTGGAACTCCAACGAATGGAGCAAAATTCTGTTCAGAATGTGGAACAAAACTAGGATAAAACGGAGAAAAAATGAGTATTTACGATAAACTTAATGAACAACAGAAAAAAGGTGTATTCACAGTGGAAGGCCCTGTTTTACTTCTTGCAGGTGCGGGATCAGGAAAAACAGGTGTTTTAACACATAGAATTGCGCATATGATAGATGACTTAGAAATCAAACCGTATAATATTCTTGCAATTACATTTACAAATAAAGCCGCCAAGGAAATGAGAGAACGTGTTGATAAATTAGTTGGATTCGGGGCAGATTCTACATGGATTATGACATTTCATGCGACATGTGTCAGAATTCTCAGAAGGCATATTGAATATTTAGGATATGGAACAAATTTTACAATTTACGATATGGACGATCAGAAAACAGTTATGAAAGGTATTTGTAAAAAACTTGGAGTGGACACCAAGGTATATAAGGAACGTAATATTTTAAGTCAAATATCATCTGCGAAAAATGAAATGATGGGACCGGATCAAATGTATATGCAAGCAGGGAATAATTATAATCAACAAAAGATTGCTGAATTATACAGAGAATATCAAGACCAACTTAAGAAAAGTAATGCACTTGATTTTGATGATATTATTAATCTTACCGTTGAACTATTTGAAAATAATCAAGAGGTATTGGAGATATATCAAGAACGTTTTAAATATATAATGGTAGATGAATATCAGGATACTAACTCTGTGCAATTTAAATTAATTCGTTTATTAGCCAATAAATATAAAAATCTATGTGTTGTAGGTGATGATGATCAATCTATTTATAAATTCAGAGGTGCGAATATTATGAATATATTGAATTTTGAAGAACATTTTTCTGATGCAGTGGTTATAAAATTAGAACAAAATTATAGATCAACACAGAATATTCTTGATGCAGCCAATGCAGTTATTAAAAATAATGCAGGTAGAAAAGAAAAAAAACTTTGGACACAGTCGGAGAGTGGAGATAAAGTTGTTTTCAATATATATGATGATGGATTTGAAGAAGCTTCCGCAATTGCATATGATATTAATCGTAAAACAAAAAGTGATTATTCTTATCAAGACTGTGCAATTTTATATAGGACCAATGCTCAATCAAGAGCATTAGAAGAAAAGTTGATTCATTTAAATATTCCTTATAGAATATATGGTGGTGTTAATTTTTATGGGCGTAAAGAAATTAAGGATATTTTGGCGTATCTTAAAACCATAGATAATGCAAGGGATGATCTTGCAGTAAAAAGAATCTTAAATATACCAAGAAGAGGTATTGGGGCAACTTCTATGGATAAAATTCAAGCATACGCATATGAATATGAATTAAATTATTATGAGGCGCTTAAGGAAGTGGGAGATATTCCTACACTTTCGAGAGTGGCACAGAAAATTCAACCATTTATTAATTTAATAGAAGTCTTTCGGTCGAAAACAGAATATTATTCGGTTCGTAAATTAATAGAAAATATAGTGGAAGAAGTTGGATATATTGCCTATTTAGAAAAAACAGATACTTTTGATGAAGTTATGGAAAGAAAGCAAAATATTGATGAATTAATATCTAAAGCAGCAATTTATGAAGAAGGGCATGAGAATCCTACGTTAAGTGGTTTTTTGGAAGAAGTTGCTCTTGTTGCGGATATTGATAATTTAGATGAAAATAAAAATATAGTTTCACTTATGACTTTACATAGTGCCAAAGGATTGGAGTTCCCAATTGTATATCTTACGGGAATGGAAGATGGTCTTTTTCCAAGTTATATGGCTTTGTCTTCAGGAGATGAAAGTGATATTGAAGAAGAAAGAAGACTTTGTTATGTTGGAATTACTAGAGCAAAAGAACAACTAATTATAAGTGGAGCAAGGAAACGTATGGTTCGTGGTGAGACACAGATGAATAGAACTTCTAGATTTGTGAAGGAAATTCCAAAAGAATATTTAGAAGAAGGTGTAACCAAGACTCGATTAAAACCTTTTGCAGATGGAATCGACCATATGAATTTACCACCAAGAGAAACAGGAAAAGTTGCATTTCATTCTTATCAAAAAGATGCAATTGATTCGGGAATTTTTGATAAAAAATCTGAGGTAAAAGATTCTAAATTTGAGTATAAAGTGGGAGATACTGTACAACATAGTAAATTTGGAGTGGGAATTGTAAAAGAAATAAAAGATGGTGGACGCGATTTCGAAGTGACAGTTGAGTTTGAAAAAGTCGGAATAAA
>JBFHFI010000080.1:0-10319 GCA_041583675.1 Butyrivibrio sp.
AACAATTTCTTCAATAATATCTTCCATACTTAAAACACCAGCTGTCTGTCCATACTCATCAATTACTACACCAATATGAATTTTATCTGCTTGCATCTCTTTAAGAAGATCATCTATATCTCTGGATTCAGGAATAAAAAACGGTGGTCTTAATAATCCTAATAATTTGCCGATTTCTTTGGTTCTATGAGGAATATTTCTATATAAAATCAAAGCATCCCTAATATGTACAGTTCCTATAATATTGTCAATATCTTCTTCATATACTGGAAATCTTGAATAATTCCCATCCAAATGTTCTTGAATTACCTCTTCAAGCGTCATGGTACTTTTAATTGCAACAATCGAAGATCTATGTGTCATAATATCTCCTGCATTCTTATCTCCTAAGGCAAATATTTTATTAATCATTTCTGCTTCACTTGCCTCTAGAATACCCTGTTCTTGACCTTCATTTACCATTGTTATTATTTCTTCTTCTGTAACGCTTTCATTTTCTTCATTTGGATCCATTCTAAAAATACGTAATAATACATTAGAAATTAACTTCATTGCAAAAGTCAATGGTTTTAATACAATCAATATAAAATAGATACTTTTTATAAGATGAAATAAAACTGTATTCGCAAATTTTTTTCCGATTTTTTTGGGAATCATAACTCCAAAAATGATTATAATTAAAAATACAATAATTCCCGCTATAATTTGTCTTTGAAAATCAGAATTAATTTCTCTAATCTGCATTATTGTGCCTGCTTGCATTGCAACGCATCCACCAATTATAAGATTGCTCAATAGAATAAATACATCTTGAGCATCCCAAAATAAATCTGGATGTTCTAATATTTTTTGAAGTTTTATTATCTTTTTATCTTTTTCTTGCATAGATTTTTCTATCTCATTTTGATTAAGATAAAATAAAGCCATCTCAAATGCATGCATAATCGCATCAATAATTAAAAATACAACAAAAATTCCTATTCCAATATACGTTCGGACCTCGTCCATTATCTAAATCCAACCTTTCCAAATTACTCTTACACATATTTACGTTTTACCCTTGGTGATATACCACATACAAACTCATAATTAAATTTTCCTGAAAGCATCTCCAATTCCTCAAAAGAAATTTCTAATTCTCCATCTTTTCCTACAACAGTTACCACATCTTCTACTTGTACATTTTCAATATCAGTAATATCAACCATCATTAAATCCATACAAATTCTTCCAATAATGGGAGCTTTTTTCCCATGAATTAGAATATATCCCTTGGAAGATAAAGATCTTGCATAACCGTCTCCATAACCAATTGCAATTGTAGCCACCTTGGTCTTTCTTGTCGTAATATAAGTTCTACCGTAACTTATACCCTCTCCTTTGGGAATTTCTTTGATAAAAACAACATGGCTTTTAATCTCCATCGCTGGGTAATATTCTATATTAGGTCGGACTTCCTGTGAAGGTTTTAAACCATACAGAATAATGCCTTCTCTAACCATATCTAATTTCATCTCTGGCATATCTACAATTGCTGCACTATTCGCACAATGCTTAATTGAAAAAACAATATTTTTCTCTTGTAATTGTTCTATTATATCCATAAATAATTTAAATTGATATTTTGCAAAAGTTTTATCTTTTTCATCTGCTGTGGCAAAATGCATAAAGATGCCTTCACAATTCAATCCTTGAAGTTTATAAATCTCTTGAATCTCAGCAATTGCATTCTCATCTGTTGCAAATCCAACTCTATTCATACCCGTGTTAATTTTAATATGACATTTTACTGCTTGATTCATTTTAACAGCACACTCAGAAATATCAAGGGCTTCTTGTTTTGATAAAAGAGCAAATGTAATATTATGTTGAATTACAGTTTGATATTCTGCTTTACTTACATAGCCTAATATTAAAATTGCATTTTCAACACCACTTTCTCTTAATTCAACTGCTTCTTTCACTGTAGCAACAGCAAATCCATATACTTCCTGCTTAATTTCATTTGCCACCACGATTGCTCCATGTCCATACGCATCAGCTTTCACAATTGCCATAATCTTCGTGTTTTCACCAACTCTTTTTTTTACGCTTTGTATATTTTTATGAATCGCGTCCAAATGTATTACCGAATATGTTCGTGTAAACTCATCCATTGTATTTATATGCCTCTACTTTTCTTTATTTAAAACTTTTGGAATTTCTTCTATAATATCAGTTGCAAGCAAAGAATGCTCACTTTTATCTCTCGTTGCCATCTCTCCCGCAATACCATGAATATATGTCCCCATCGCCGCTGCAGAAAAAGGTTGTATTTTCAATGCTAGCATTCCACAAATAATTCCCGTTAAAACGTCTCCTGAGCCACCTTTGGCCAAAGCTGGCGTACCTGAAGTATTTATATATATTCTCCCTTCAGGTTCTACGACTACAGTAGTTGCATCTTTCAGCACACAAATCACTTGATATTCTTGTGCGAATTTTTTTGCACATTCAATAGGATTCTTTATAATATCCCGTTTTTCTTGTGATACAAGTACGGACATTTCTCCAATATGTGGTGTAACAATTACTGTATTGGCATAATGAGACAATAGCTCTTTGTTATAAGAGAGAATATTCAATGCATCTGCATCAATAATAACAGGCACATTTCCATTTGTCATTACGTATTTTACAATCTCTTGTGCTAACCCACTGGTTGACAATCCTGGCCCCAAAATTATGTAATCTGCTTTTGACATGGATTTTTCTATCTTTTCTAATATATTCTTAGCATTATAACCTGTCACTATTGCCTCTACAAGAAGTTTTTTTATAATTTCACTATTCAGTTCATGAGTTAAAATCTCGACAACTCCTACACCACTTCTATAAGCTGCTGCACCGCTTAAATACGCAGCTCCGCTCATATCCTCGCTTCCCGCAATTACAAGTCCTCTGCCATAAGTTCCCTTGTTTGACCTCATTTCTCTGTTGGGAATTTTATAAATATCTTCCATCGTAAAATACAATGCCGGATTTATACACTCTAAAACCTTGGGGCAATATCCAATATCTTCTACTGTTATTTCACCTGCCAGTTCTTTTCCAGGATATAAGACCAACCCTTGTTTTAAATATCCAAATGTTACAGTTGCATCTGCCTTAACTGCCACATTTCTAATATCCCCCTTGGTTCCATCAATCCCTGACGGAATATCAATACTTACCACAATTCCTTTGGAGTTATTAACCAAATCTATTGCCTCTTGATAGATTCCTTGCACATCCCTTGAAAGTCCTATACCAAAAAGTCCATCTATAATTATATCGTACTCTTTTATTGCTTGCATTTTAACAAATTTAATATCTGAATTTATCACCATTTGTTTTTGTAACATAAATTCCACTGTTTGCTTGGATTCATCCCCAATAATTATAATATCTACTGGTAACCCCTGCCAAGAGAGTATTCTGGCAACTGCAATTCCATCTGCACCATTATTTCCCACACCACAAATAGCCGCAATACGAACTTTTCTCTTGAAATGAAATGCAATTTCTGCGGTTTTTTTTGCCACACCCATCGCAGCCCTTTCCATTAACACAACAGAAGGCACCTTAAATTTATTGATTATTTCTTGATCTAATTTTTGAGCCATCTTAGAATCCAATATATATTTCATACATTCTCCATTTCTAGAAAAGACCGGACAAATCTAAAGATTCGTCCGGTCAGTCATATATTTATTATTTGTCTGATCCGGTCTTTGTATCAAACACTTCCATCATTTCCGGTCCTAATACATCATGCATATATGAATATATATATGTATTCTCAATTTCTTTATCTTGTTTTAAAAGAACTTTCTTTTTAAGTTCAATTCTAATATCATTAATCACTTTTCCTATGTGTTGAATATCATCATAGTTTTCATGAATCTTCTGATAGCAGACTTCAACACCTTCCATTACTAGCTCAAGATTTGCTTGTCTAATATTTCTTGGTAATTCAAGTTCTTCTTGTTCTAATTCTATAATCTTGTCTTTCGCCTCTAACATTAATTTCTGATTCATTTTCATCTTTTTCTGTCTTTTTGCTTCAGACAGTGACGAATCTTCCGTATTATTGAGAATCTGTTCCATCATATCATTCTTGATTTTTTTCAAAGCTTTTAAATCATTGGTAATTCCACCCTGTCTCTTGATCAAATTATTTAATTGCTTTTCTAATTCTCGTATCTTTGGTGTTTTCTTATCCTCTGGAAATAATTCATACCATCTTTTATCCAATGTAACTATGGGTAGATTTTTGTATGCCATATTTTTCTTTACTTCATCTAACGTCATTCTACTACCTCCAATATGTCACTGTTACTCTAATCTAGATAAGTTATAAGAAAGTGTCATTAAACTTTCTGATAAATGTACATTTTCAACCACCACATTAGAAGGTACTGTTAAATCCATATGTGCAAAATTCCAAATTGCCTTTACACCGGCCTCAACCGCAGCATTCACAACTTCTGAAGCATTAATTTTGGGAATTGTTAATGCCAATATCTCTATATTAAATTCCCGAATATATTCTACCATTTTATCCATTGGTAATACCTCAGAACCTCTAAAATGATTTCCTATTAATTCTGGATTACTATCAAACATTGCCTTTACAACAAATCCTCTTTTTTCAAAATTAGAATAATTAGCAATTGCTCTACCTAAATTACCGGCTCCAACTATAATCATACTATGATTCATATCAATTCCTAATATTTTTGCAATTTCAATATGTAAAGATTTTACATTATATCCATATCCCTGTTGTCCAAATCCACCAAAGTTATTCAAATCCTGTCTGATCTGTGACGCAGTAACATTCATTTTGACACTTAGTTCATTGGATGATATTCTATCAACTCCATTATCCAATAATTCTTCCAAATACCTATAGTATCTAGGAAGACGCTTGATAACAGCCATTGAAATTTCATTTCTTTCCATGATCTGTCTCCTATTCCAGTTTCATTTTCAACATTTATTTTCATCCATATGATGAAACTTTAACTTGTAGTAATTTTAACAATATGTTAAAGAAATGTCAATAATCCTACTCCTTTAGCAAACATTATCTGAACTATTTTCTAATACTATCACTCTAAGTTGAATTCTTCTCTAAATAAGCAAATCTAAAAATAATTTACAAGCTTAATTTATGATCCAACATAGCTGCCACACCAAAAAATGTACCAACAATTGTAATAATCTCAAAAAGAACAACTGGCCATGAACCTAAAAGAACAAGTAATAATGAATCTCCAAGGTCAAATCTTGGGAGAAATACCATAATTACTCTTGTTACAATAAATATAGCCATAAAAATTCCAAAAGATGCCCATCCTTTTCCCTTTTTGTTAGCTAATAAAGTTGCACTTAAGGTAATTGCTAAATATGCAAAACTTACCATACTAAATAATGAAATCCATTGTAAGAATAAGGACCCCAATAATCCTGCTATTGCATCCCCAAGATTATTCCCTGACACAGAAAAAGCCATTTCTACTAAATTTTTAATATCGTTTACATCTTCAAATTTATCCAAAATTAAAAGCACATCAAAGTATCCAAAAGCAACATATAAAACAGACAATAAAGCAGTCGCAAAAAATAAGGATAAATATTTAGACCCCAAAATTTGCTTGGAAGACATTGGTGTCATAAAGGTCATATAACTGAATTTGGAATTAATCTCTTTGGAATATGAAATTGCACCCAAAACCATAATAAAAAAGATTCCAGCTGACCCTCCAAGTACAAATAAAGCCGCACTAATTCCAAGATTAGTCTCTGAATGAACCGCTGTTGCAATCAATACATAAGCCTCCAATGCAATCATTACAAAAAACATAATAAGATATGCAACAAGGTCTTTTCTATATTCATATTTAATTAGCTTTAACATTTTCCACTCCTCCTACTCCATAAACGGTTTTATATAATTCAACCAATGTCATATTATTTGCTTGTCTTATCTGTTCAACTTCCCCATCTAATACAAGATTTCCGTATTTCATAAAAATTGCACCACTAACAACTGGCTCCAAATCTTCCACAAGATGACTGGACACTAAAACTGTCTGGTCCTTGCCTATATAATCTCTAATTGTATTTATAACCACTTCCCTAGCTATTAAATCAATTCCATTCAATGGCTCCTCTAATAAAATAACCTTGGATTCTCTCGCCATTGCAACTGCAATTTTAAGCTTTGCAAGCATACCTGTTGACATGTTTTTAGTCTTATCCGAAAATTTTAAATCCATTTTTTCTAATAGTACGAAAAATTTTTCCTCATTAAAATCTTTATAAAAATCCTTGTAAAATTTCACAACATCCTTGATTGTCATATATGGATAAAAATAATTTTCAGTAGGCATATATGCAATATCCGCCTTTGTATCTACATCTATTTCCTCCCCATCAAGCATAATTGTTCCCATTGTTGGCTTTACCAATCCCACAATCATCTTCATTAATGTAGTTTTACCACTACCATTCGGTCCTAACATAGCATAAATCTTCCCTGTTTCTAATGTTAGACTCACATTATTAACTGCTGTGCAGGAATAATATTTTTTACTTACATTGTTACAAACTAACATATATATCTCCTCCCACGAAACTTTACTTTTTATTAATATATCTATTATGAAATCTTAAAAATTATATCACTTATAATAATAGATAGCAAGTTGCAAACACAAAACTCATCAGTTATAATCATAAGATATCAAAATAAAATTCGGAGGTAATATATGGACATTTTAAGTAAAATAAAAGAAACATCATCATATATCAAACAAATCGCAGGAGACCACCATGATATTGCAATTATATTAGGTTCTGGCCTTGGTCCTCTAGCTTCAGAAATTGAAAACCCAATTGTTATGAAATATGAGAATATCCCAAATTTCAAAGTATCTACAATTGCAGGTCATGCTGGCGAACTTGTTTCTGGAACCATTCAAGGAAAAAAAGTTTTAGTAATGAATGGACGTTTTCATTATTATGAAGGACATGATATGGATATTGTAACCTTCCCCGTTAGAGTATTTGCTAGCCTTGGAATCACAAACTTATTGGTCACAAATGCTGCCGGTGGAATACATGAACTCTTGAATCCTGGTTCCATTATGTTAATTCACGATCATTTAAGTATTATGTGCCCATCTCCTCTCCGTGGTCCTAATCTAGATGATTTTGGCCCTAGATTCAAAGATATGACTGAAGTATATACCAAAGATCTTCGTGATATTGCTCATAAAGTAGCTGATACTCATAATATACCTCTTCCAGAAGGTGTGTATTGTTATTTTACAGGCCCTCAATATGAGACCCCTGCAGAAATAAGGGCTGTACGCACTCTTGGTGCCGATGCAGCTGGTATGTCCACAGTTCCTGAAGCCATTATTGCAAGACATTGCGGTATGCGTATTCTTGGATTGTCTTTAATTACCAATAAAGCAGCTGGTCTAGGAACTTCTGAATTATCACATTCTGAAGTAACTGCCATTGCAAAACAAGCTGAATCCAACATGCTAATATTAGTTAAAAATATTATAGGGGATTGGAAATGATTTTAAATTGTTCAAATATTACAAAATCTTTTATTACAAATACCATTCTTTCAGATGCAAGTTTTCATCTTGAAGAAGGTGAAAAAACCGCAATTATAGGAATTAATGGTGCGGGCAAGTCTACCCTCTTAAAAATAATTATGAAAGAACTCGCTCCAGACTCAGGAACAATAACCATTTCCAAAGATAAAACCATTGGTTATCTTTCACAACATCAAGATATTTCTTCTCAACGAACTATTTATGAAGAAGTTTTAACAGTAAAAAAAGATGTTATGGACTTAGAATTATCTATTCGACAAACTGAACATGCTATGAAAAATGCCACTTCTACTGAGTTAGAGAAATTAATGGAATTATATTCTCGTCAGAACCATGAATTTGAACTGCAAAATGGATATGCTATTCGAAGTGAAGTTACTGGTGTGTTAAAAGGTCTTGGCTTTTCAGAATCAGAATTTGATAAACCCATTGCACAGCTTTCTGGAGGTCAAAAAACAAGAGTTTCTTTGGGACGCCTACTATTAAGTCAACCTGATCTTTTGCTCTTAGATGAGCCTACAAATCATCTTGACCTTACCTCCATCTCTTGGTTAGAAAATTATCTATCAAATTATTCTGGAACCGTTATTATAGTAGCCCATGATCGATATTTTATAGATAAAATTGTCACTAAAATTATAGAAATTGAACAAAGTAAAATCAGAGTCTATACTGGTAATTATTCCGATTATTCTATGAAAAAAGCACTTATTAGAAATGCGATGCTAAAAGAATATTATAATAATCAAAAAGAAATCAAACATCAGCAAGAAGTCATTACTCGACTAAAATCCTTTAATAGAGAAAAATCTATTAAACGCGCTGAAAGTCGTGAAAAAATGCTCGCTAAAATAGATACTGTAGAAAAACCTTTAACTGAAACGGAAACCATGCATTTTTCATTAGAACCTAGTATTCTCAGTGGAAATGATGTCCTAACTGTTTCAGGATTAGCTAAAAGTTTTGGTGATAAGCATCTTTTTGACCAGATTGATTTTGACATAAAGCGTGGAGAAAGAATTGCACTTATTGGTGCAAATGGGACTGGCAAAACCACTATCCTTAAAATTATCAATCAATTATTAGATGCTGATGCCGGCTCTGTTCAACTTGGTTCTAACGTAACTTGTGGATATTATGATCAGGAACATCATGTTCTTGATATGAAAAAAACACTTTTTGAAGAAATTGCCGATACTTATCCTAATATGACTAATACGAAAATTCGAAATGTTCTAGCAGCATTTTTATTTACTGAAGATGATGTTTTTAAACGTATAGGGGATTTAAGTGGTGGAGAAAGAGGTCGTGTTCTCCTTGCTAAACTTATGTTATCCAATGCTAATTTTCTACTATTAGATGAACCAACTAACCATTTGGATATGAATTCCAAAGAAATATTAGAATCTGCGCTTAATAATTATACTGGTACAATTCTTTTTGTTTCACATGACCGATATTTTATTAATTCTGTTGCTACTAGGATTTTGGATTTACAGAATCATGCTATTACCAACTATATTGGAAACTATGATTATTATATGGAAAAATCATCTATGATCCACCAAGAATCTTCTATTACTAATATCAATCTATCTACATCCAAAGATGAACGAAAATTAGCAAAAGAGGAACAGGCTAAAGAACGAAAAAGAAAAAATGAGATTGAAAAAACAGAATCAAGAATATCAGAAATCGAACTATTATCACAAGAAATTGACCAACAACTTTCTTTAGAAGAAATCTATACAAATCCTACTAAACTCTCTGAATTAGGTTCCCAAAAAGAAATTTTGGAAAAAGAACAAGAGGAATTAATGGAATACTGGGAAATATTAATGGAATAAAAATAGGAGCACCCTTGATAGGGTTGCTCCTATTTTTGTAAAAAAGTAATCATCCCAGGACCCAAATTATCATTTGGCCTAGAATTAAATCCATTTCTAATATAGAACTCTTCTCTTCCTTTGGCACTCATTAAACAAAGCATCATACTTGTATTCTCTTCCATTAAATTTTCTACATACTCTTTTAGCATCCTTAGTATTTCGCTTCCTATTTGTCTATTACGAGCCTCTGGTATCACAAGCAAATCTTGTATATAGCAGATAACTGCTCCATCTCCAATTACTCTTCCCATTCCAACAGGATTTCCATTTTCATAAACACAAACTGTATATAAACTACATTGAATTGCTTTGACTGCCTGATTAGAAGATAATAATTTCCATCCTACTTGCTTACGAAGAGAAAGATAGACTTCTTTCGTAAGTTTATTTTCTATAAATTCCAAAAAAAATTCCTCATTTCGCATAAATAATCAAATCTATGTATGATAATACATCGGTTAATGTATTTTGTAAATACATTAACAAAAAAATAACTCCACCCTATCAATGATAGAGTAGAGCTATTTTAATTATTTTATAATTATGCTTCTTCTTTATCCTCTTTTTTTCTAAAAGCAAGTGATCCGCCTACAACTGCAGCCATTCCTAATCCAACTAATACCGCTAATTCAAATACTGTTGTTTTATCTGAAGTATTGATATCTGTATCAGCTTCTACTTCTCCAGCTTTCTCTGTTGCTTCTTCTGTTATTTCTTCTGTATCAGCTTCCACTTCTCCAGCGTTCTCTGTTGCTTCTTCTGTTACTTC
>JBFHFI010000081.1:0-10307 GCA_041583675.1 Butyrivibrio sp.
GTTTGGGGAGAAATTGAATTGGCATATCAATTTGAAAAAGGAAAAGTACTGGCAATTACAGGAACCAATGGGAAAACAACAACGACTGCACTAATAGGAGAAATTATAAAAGCCTATAATGAAGAAACATTTGTGGTTGGAAATATTGGAAATTCATATACAGGTGAAGTTCTTAAAACAACTAAAACCAGCATTACAGTAGCGGAAATAAGTAGTTTTCAATTGGAAACGATTAAGAAATTTCAACCGAAGATTGCGGCAATTCTTAATATTACACCGGATCACTTGGATAGACATAAAACAATGAAAAACTACACGGCGATTAAAGAATCGATTACACATAATATGGAGGCATCTGACGCAGTTGTTTTAAATTATGATGATGCAGAACTACGTAGATTTGGAAATACACTGGAGAAGCCATTATTCTTTTCAGGAAAAGAGATTTTGGAAAATGGTATTTATCTAGATGGCGATATTATTAAATATGCCAATAAGAATCAGATTGTGAATGTAATAGATGTGAATCAGATGATCGTTTTTGGAAAACATAATTATGAAAATGCTATGGCAGCAATTGGTATTGCTATTTGTGAAGGTGTTCCGATAGAAATTATTACTGAGGTTGTAAAACAATTCAAAGGAGTGGAGCATAGAATTGAATATGTGAGAGAATATAAAGATGTGCTATATTATAATGATTCCAAGGGAACCAATGTGGACTCTTCTATTAAGGCGATTGAAGCCATGTCTAGACCGACTATTTTAATTGCAGGAGGCTATGATAAAAAAAGTGACTTTAGCGAGTTTGTAAAAGCTTTTTCTGATAAGGTTAAATTATTGGTATTGTTAGGAGCTACTTCTAAATTAATTGAAGCAGAAGCATTAAAACAGGGATTTTCTAATATTATAAAGGTGAAATCTTTAGAAGAAGCGGTGGAAATGTCTTATATAAAGGCGGAAAAAGGAGATGCAGTCTTGTTATCTCCAGCATGTGCAAGTTGGGGGATGTTTGATAATTTTGAACAAAGAGGAAATCTTTTTAAAGAGCTTGTAAATAAATTGTAGGGGTGACAAGTTGACAAATCTAAGATTAGCTGCGGATAGTGGCAAAACAGTAGTGGAAAAAAAAGGAAAATTTTTTGATTATAATCTTTTAATAATTGTGCTGTTTTTAATTGCTTTTGGTCTGGTTATGTTATACAGCACAAGTTCTTTTAGTGGATTACAAGATGGTCAAGATTCTGCTTTTTACTTTAAGAAACAGCTGGTGTCTACGGGATTGGGTCTTTTTATAATGACGATTGTAATTTTTGTTGATTATCACGTATGGTATAAATTGGCAGGAATTATTTATATAGGGTCCATTATTTCTATTTTATTGGTTCTTACACCGATTGGATTAAAAATAAATGGAGCTAGAAGATGGATTAGTGTATTTGGAATTGTATCTTTACAACCGGCAGAAATTGCTAAGTTGGGAATGATTATATCTTTGTCAGCTTTTGTATGTTTTAGTGGAAAAGCAATGCTTAGATTTAAAAATAATATGATTGCCTTGATTTTAACAGCAATTCCAGCAATGTTATTATATACAATTACAAATAATTTGAGTTCTGCAATTATCATTCTTGGAATATCATATGTGGTTTTAATTGTATCTACGAAAAGACCTAAAGTCTATTATTTATTTACATTTTTATTTATTGCACTTGTTATTGCAGGGACAATATATATCATAAAAGAAATTGATTTAGATGCAAATGGAAGCTTCCGTATTCAAAGGTTAATAACCTGGATTAATCCTCAAGATTATGCAGATGATGAAGGCTATCAAACAATTCAAGGTTTATACGCCATTGGTTCAGGAGGACTTTTTGGAAAAGGGCTTGGACATAGTATTCAAAAATTAGGATATATTCCAGAAGCACAAAATGATATGATTTTTTCTATTGTATGTGAAGAATTAGGATTATTTGGTGCAATTAGCTTGATTCTTTTGTTTGTGTTATTAATATGGAGGTTGGTGGTTATTGCAAATAATGCACCAGATTTATATGGTTCGTTATTGACAATTGGGGTTATGGCACACATTGCAATACAAGTTATTTTAAACATAGCAGTTGTGACAAATACAATACCTAACACAGGAATCACACTTCCTTTTATAAGTTATGGAGGAACTTCCATTGTCTTTCTAATGACAGAAATGGGGATTGCATTAAATGTTTCAAGGTTAATTGTTGTTTCTATTAAAGATAAAAATAGTGTATAATAAATGGGAAATGCAATAGGACGGAGTTGAAAATGCCTGGTCGAAAAAGAAAGAAAAAAAGAATTAGAACTCCAATTCTAATTTTGATTCTTGTTGTGGGAATTTTTGTAAGTTTGGGAGTTTTTATTAAATTCGAATTTCAAATAACAGAAATTAATATTAGTGAAAGTAATACATATTCTTATGAGGAATTATACAATTATATTTTTGAGAATAGAAATGATCAAAATACATTACTTTTTCAATATACAAATAGTAAAAATTTAGAACCAGAGATTCCATTTGTATCAAAAGTGGAAATTGAAATTGATTGGCCACATATTTTAAATATAACAGTATATGAAAAATCAGTGGTTGGTTATGTGAAATACAAAGGATGCAATATGTATTTTGATAAAGACGGTATGATTGTAGAAAGCTCTATAGATGCATATAAAGATACTTCTTTGGTTACAGGACTTGATTATAATAATATTGTATTATATAATACTTTAGAAGTGGAAAACCCAGAAGTGTTTTCTTCTATCCATAATTTAACTCAATATTTAGATAAATATAATATTCGGGTTAATGAGATACATATAGAAGAAGATGGAGCGATTGATTTAGTAATAGATCAGGTTACTGTTTTATTAGGTTCTGATGATACATATATGGGCGATAAGATATATGAATTAAGCTGTATGATAATGGAATTACAAGGTTTAGACGGAATTTTACAAATGGAAGAGTATCAAGGAGATGATGCTTATATTACATTTAAAAGTTATGAATAAAAAGCGAAAAAAGCTAAAGTTTTAGTTGCTATTTTGCGAGAATAATAATATTATATTGATATGTGTATTTTAGAAAATTGATATGTGATTTTCATTATTATATAAATATATGAATTTTTTATGCAGAATAGATAGCGGTTTAAGGAGGACAGAGATTTGTTAGAGATTAGAACTGATGAGTCAGAAGCATCTGCCAAGATTATTGTAGTAGGTGTTGGAGGAGCAGGAAACAATGCTGTAAACAGAATGATTGACGGAAATATTGGCGGGGTTGAATTTATTGGAATCAACACTGATAAGCAGGCCCTTCAATTATGTAAGGCGGCTACAGCTATTCAAATTGGAGAAAAATTAACCAAAGGACTTGGAGCAGGAGCCAAACCAGAAGTTGGAGAAAAAGCAGCTGAAGAAAGTTCAGATGAATTATCTCAAGCAATAAAGGGTGCAGATATGGTGTTTGTAACCTGT
Source organism: Butyrivibrio sp. (assembly GCA_041583675.1). Lineage (GTDB taxonomy): Bacteria > Bacillota > Clostridia > Lachnospirales > Lachnospiraceae > Eshraghiella. The sequence continues at coordinate 3,520 of JBFHFI010000081.1, forward strand.
GGAATGGGTGGTGGAACAGGTACAGGAGCAGCGCCTGTAGTTGCAAGATTAGCAAAAGAACTAGGAATACTTACTGTTGGGGTAGTTACTAAGCCTTTTAAATTTGAAGCCAAGACTCGTATGAATAATGCGATTACTGGAATTGATAAGTTAAAAGAGAGTGTAGATACATTAATTGTAATTCCTAATGATAAATTATTAGAGATTGTAGATAGACGTACTACAATGCCGGAAGCACTTAAGAAAGCAGATGAAGTTCTTCAACAAGCAGTTCAGGGAATTACAGATTTGATTAATGTTCCAGGACTTATCAATCTTGATTTTGCAGATGTTCAGACAGTAATGAAGGACAAAGGCATTGCTCATATTGGAATTGGAGAAGCAAAAGGCGACGATAAAGCAATTGAGGCTGTACATCAAGCTGTTTCAAGTCCTCTTTTAGAGACTACAATTGAAGGAGCTACACATGTTATTATTAATATAAGTGGTGATATTAGTTTAATTGAAGCACAAGAAGCTGCTAATTATGTGCAAGAACTTGTGGGAGAAGAAGCAAATATTATTTTTGGTGCAATGTATGATGACTCAGAACAAGATAGTGCAGTAATTACTGTAATTGCGACTGGATTAGATGCATCAGCTTCAACCATTTCAAATGCGATGGCTGGATTTAATTTCACACCACAGACTAAGACAACAAGAAGTGGAACTTCACAATATCAGAACAATTATCAAGGGACTCCTAAGACAGAGATACCTGGTTTGAATAAGCCGAGACCAATTGAAAGTAATATTGAAGAAAAAGGAATTCGAATTCCTGAATTTCTTCAAAAAAGAAAATAGAATTTTTTATAATATTAACGCCCAACATATGTTGGGCGTTAATATTATAAATGAATAGATTAACTTGTTATTATAGAACTAAAATGATATCATAAATAGGGTGAAATGAGAATTAAAAACTATAATATTTACAACATTAGGAGTGGACATGAATAGACAAAAAAAGCTTAAAATCGGGATTGGATTATTAATTCCAATTTGTATCTTTACCTTTATTATATTGAATCAAATTAACCAGACATCTTCAGATGAATTTTCTTTGGCTAAATATGTAATTGTATCCATTGATGGAATGAATCAAGATGCCACAGCAACAGCCACATTGGATGATATAGGGCTTTATAATTATCTGGCTGGAAAAGATGCAAGTGAGGCGGAAAAATCCAAGTATACGGATTTTATAGATTCTATAGAATATACCCTGGATGATACAGAAGGTTTATCCAATGGAGATACAATACAAGTGACTGTATCATATGATAGCGATTTAGCAGAATTAGCAAATATTGATGTAGATATCACATCTAGAAATGTTAGTGTTTCAGGATTAAAAAAAGGAACAGAATTGGATGCTTTTGAAGATTTAAAAATTATAACTTCAGGAATCAGCCCATATATGTCCGTGGTATATGTAAATGAATCTGAAAATGCGTATTTATCCACCATTGAATATTCCTTAAGTAAAGCTTCAGGTTTAGCAATAGGAGATACCATTACAATTACTTGTTTGGCAGATAAAAATAATGCGGCAGAGGAAGGTTATTTTTTTACAACGAAAGAAATGACATATACAATACAAGAAGCAGATAAATATATTTCAGATATAAATGAAGTACCATTGGAAATAATTACAGATTTAGCAATTACAGATATTCAGACCATTGTAGACGAGACGGAAGATACAACTTTTCATATGTCTTTTTCAGTTACCAATAGTAATAAATATCTCTATCGAGATAATAATGAATCAGCAGTTGGATTTGAACAAATACAGGCACAATTAGCATATAACGATACTGGATATGAACAAGAATATGAAAATTATATTTTGGTGTTTTATAAAGGATCTATTGCTTTGCCAACTTATTCGGAGGAGAATCCTTATGAATATATTGATGCTTATTTCTGTTTTCTCTATACGGATGCTGTGATTACAATGGACGGAGAAATATCCATGGCTGTAAACGATCCTGAATTTAGATATGTTTGTGGAGAAACTTATGATAAAGCATTATTCTATGCACAAGAAGAGATTGGAACAAATTATGAATACCAGAATATTTTTAGCAATGACTAAAAACAGGATTGGGGATGAAAAATAATGGCATATACACGTAAAAAGTTAAGAATTGGTGATACATTACTCCAAAAAGGATTGATTACGGATCAACAATTAAGCAATGCCTTAGAAGAACAAAAAAATAGAGATATCAAAATAGGTGAAGCTTTGATCTCCTTGGGTTACGTAACTCAAAATACAATCAATGATGTACTTTGTGAACAGTTAGATATTGAATTTATTGATCTTAGAAAATCTGAAATTGATGAAACAGCAGTGCATCTTGTAGGGGAGAGTATTGTACGAAAATATCTTGCAGTACCTTTTGGAATGGATGAGAGTCAAGCGAATGTTCTAAAAGTGGCAATGGATAATCCTATGGATATTATGGCGATTGATGATATTAGTATTATTACAGGTTTATCAGTTCTGCCTTATTTATCAACAGCTAGTCAAATTAGCTATATTATTGATAAGTTTTATGGAAAATCCAAAGCAATGGAAGTTGCAGAACAATTTAAAATGGAACAATTGGATTTTGTGGAGATTGATGAAGAAGAGATTGCAAGAAGAGAGACCATTGAAAGTTCTCCTATTGTACAATTGGTAAAGAATCTTATTGAACAAGCAGTTCGTCAACGTGCTTCAGATATCCATATAGAACCTTTTGAATATAATATAAAGGTTAGATTTCGTGTGGATGGTGTTTTACGAGAGATTATAACCTATGATAAATCTTTATATGCAGCAATTGTTGCACGTATGAAGGTAATATCAGGAATGGATATATCAGAAAAGAGAAAACCACAGGATGGAAGACTTACTTTAAATGTGGATCATAAAGTATATGATATTCGTGTAAGTAATTTACCAACTGTATTTGGAGAGAAAATCGTAATGCGTCTTGCTTCCAAAGAAGGTTTCCGAAGGGATAAAAAAGACCTAGGACTGAGTCCTGAGGATATGGTACGATTTGATAATATTCTTCGAAATCCTCATGGCATTATCTTGGTAACGGGTCCAACAGGAAGTGGTAAATCAACAACGCTTTATACGGCAGTTAGTGAATTAGCAAATGATGAAGTAAATATTGTTACGGTGGAAGACCCTGTGGAAGCAAATGTAGATGGGGTTAATCAAGTACAAGTAAATACAAAGGCTAATTTGACTTTTGCAAATTCACTGCGTTCTATTTTAAGACAGGATCCAGATATTATTATGATTGGAGAAATTAGAGATGCAGAGACAGCAGAAATTGCAGTAAAAGCATCTATTACAGGACATTTGGTTGTTAGTACTTTACATACAAATAATACAGCAGCATCCGTAACTAGATTACTAGATATGGGGATAGAACCATTTTTATTAGGAGATTCTTTGGTTGGAATTATTGCACAAAGATTGGTTAGAAGACTATGCGAGTGTAAAACAATGAAAATAGCTACTGCAGAAGAAAAACAAAAATTAGGAATTCAAGAAGCGGGGGATGTACCAATTTATGAACCTTGTGGATGTTCTATTTGTAATAATACAGGATATTATGGAAGAATTGGTGTATATGAGATTCTGCCGGTAAGTAAAAGAATACGTGGATTAATTGCGAATAGAGCCTATGCAGATCAAATTCGAGCGGCTGCGCAAGAAGAAGGAATGTTAACCTTGCGAGATGCAGCATCAAAATATGTGTTAAATGGAATTACATCCTATGCAGAAATGATGAAAATTACTTATGAGACGGAAGATGAATAGAATATTTAGGGAGAAAATGGATGGTTACAATACAAGAGTTATTACAAATAGGTAAAAACCAAGGGGCATCAGATGTACATATAACGGTGGGAATTTCTCCTAAAATGAGAGTGAATGGTGCTCTTATAGATATGGATTTCCCTAGGCTTTTGCCCGAAGATACGGAACATATTATCCGAAATATTATGGATAAAAGACAGCAGGAGATATTAGAAGAAAAGGGAGAGGTTGACTTTTCTTTTTCCATTGCTTCTCTAGGAAGATATAGAATTAATGTGTTTCAACAAAGAGGTTCCGTTGCGGCTGCTATAAGATTGGTGGGAACTCAGATTCCAAAACCTGAAGATTTGGGGATACCAAAGGCAATTGTAGATTTGTATCAGAAAAAAAGGGGTCTAATCTTGGTAACAGGACCAACTGGTAGTGGTAAATCTACTACACTTGCAGCGATTGTAGATAAGATTAATGAAAATCAATCAGCTCATATTATTACATTGGAAGATCCAATTGAGTATTTACACCAACATAAGAAGTCCATGGTAAATCAAAGGGAAATTGGAATTGACTCAAATTCCTATGCAGATGCACTAAGAGCAGCATTGCGAGAAGATCCAGATGTAATATTAGTAGGAGAGATGAGGGATTTGGAAACTATTTCCATTGCAATTACAGCGGCAGAGACGGGACATCTTGTTCTATCTACATTGCATACAGTGGGTGCTGCTAGTACAGTGGATAGAATTATAGATGTATTTCCACCATATCAACAACATCAGATTAGAATTCAATTGGCAATGGTGTTAGAAGCAATTGTATCTCAACAATTGGTACCAACAATTAGTCAAAAATCAAGAGTGGCAGCTTATGAAGTTATGTTAATGTCAACAGCAATTAAGAACCTTATTAGAGAGGGAAAGACATTTCAATTAGAATCTGTTATTCAAACCAATAGAAAAAATGGAATGATAACCATGAATGATGCATTATATGAATTGGTATATAATGGAGATATTACAGAGGAAGTTGCAATATCCTATGCACAGGATTCTGCTGCACTTATGAATAAATTACAACAGTTACCAAGATAAAATAAAAGCGATGATATAAATGAGGTATATTATGTTAAATTACACCTACAAAATCATAAATAAAAATGGAAAAGAAGGCAAAGGATCTATTGATGCTGAAAATAGAGAAAAAGCTATGAAAGCATTAAAGTCAGAGGGATATACAGTTCTTTCCTTGGAAGAGAGTAATATTTTCACCAGACAAATTACTTTTAGACAGAGAAAAGTAAAGCCTAGAGACCTTAGTGTGTTTTGTCGTCAATTTTATAGTTTATTAAAAGCTGGAGTTAATATTATTGTTGCAATTGATATGTTAGCGGCGCAGACAGAAAATTTAAAGTTAAAAAAAGCAACTTTGAATGTTAGAGATAGTATTGAAAAAGGGGAGACTTTGGCAGGAGCCCTGAGAAGAGAAGGTAATATTTTTCCAACCATTATGGTTAGTATGATGGAGGCAGGGGAATCTTCTGGTAATATAGAGCTTACTTTAGAAAGAATGGCGGTGCATTTTGAAAAAGACACAAAAGTAAAAGGGATGTTAAAAAAAGCAATGTTATATCCGATTATATTAATGATTGTAGCTGTAATTGTAATCTTGGTTATGGTAATAGGGGTATTGCCAAGTTTTGCAAAAATGTTTACAGATATGGGAGAGGATTTACCAACGCTTACCCAATCGCTTATTAATCTTAGTGATGTAATACGAAATTATTGGTATGTATTTATTCTTGCTATTGCAGGGATTATTATAGGATATAAAACCTATGCCAAGTCTGAAAAAGGATCTAGAAGAATTGCTAGGATTAAATTAAAGATTCCAGTGTATGGAAGATTACAGATTAAGACTGCTTCGGCTAGATTTGCAAGAACTTTTAGTACCATGCTTGCATCGGGTATGCCAATGGTAGAAGCAATGCATATTACAGCACGTACTATGGATAGTATTGTTTATGAAGATGTACTTCATAATGCAGCAATGCAAATAGAAAGAGGACAACCATTGTCCCAACCTTTAAAGATGTCCGGTTTGTTTCCACCTTTGATTATACATATGGTTGGCATTGGAGAAGAGAGCGGTAATCTAGAAGAAATGCTGGATAACTGTGCAGGGTATTATGATGAAGAAGTGGAAATGGCAACACAACAGTTAATGGCGTTAATGGAACCTATGATTATTGTGGTTATGGCTGTGATTGTATGTATTTTATTAGCAGCAATTTATGGACCGGTTATTAGTATGTACAATGCATTGGGAAATTCATAAGTGCGATATTTAACGTTTAATGATATAATAAACGTATAATATAAATAAGATTACCAACCTGTAGGATTTAACGGGAGGAATCATACGAAGAGGAGAAGATAATATGAAAGTTATAAAAAAGAAAAACGACAACAAAGGTTTTTCATTAGTAGAATTAATTGTTGTAATTGCGATTATGGCAGTCTTAGTAGGAATTTTAGCACCTACCTTAACTCGTTACATTGAAAGTTCAAGATTATCTACAGATAAACAGAATCTTGATACTTTAAGAACAGCCATGACAGTGGCTTCAGCAAATGAGGAATATGCAGGAGATACATTTACAGTTGAATTGACAGAAGATATAACAACAATAAAAGTTTCGGATTTTACAGCATCAACAGGTACAATGACTGGTGATTATTTAGATGAAGTAGCAGCTAATATGAGTAGTGAAAGCTTTGATTTAACTTCTAACTTAGCAGGTAGTAATGATATTACAATTGAAGTGGACGAAGGTTCAGTTACAATCGTGGTTGAAAGTGATAAAGGTGAAGATTATACTTTTAATTTACCTCAATAAATGAATGAATACATCATACAGCTA
>JBFHFI010000082.1:0-10289 GCA_041583675.1 Butyrivibrio sp.
AAGAAATAAAGAAAATTAAAAACACAGCCAATACTCCTATCAAGGAAATAATTGATATATTTTTTATATTCACTCTTCTTAAAGCATAATTTTCCATATCTTCTTTTAATGACATTTTTTCTGCCTCTAAAACTCTCAAATCATGTTTTATAGACTGGGCATATTTTTCATCATTTTGTAGATTAGAAAGAGCTTGTGGGAATTCATCTTCATGCTCTTCAAATCTCGCATAATGTTTTCTAGATAGACGAGGTTTATCTTCTCTATATTGTTTTCTCTTTTTCTCTAATTGTAGAATATCATTGGCACTTTTTCTAAGATTCTCTCGAAAACTATCACTGGCACCTTCAATTAATTGAATATCTGAAATATTAGATGTTACAGTTTGATATTCTTTTTTTAAATCCACAATATACTTTGAAGATTCCACAATTTGTTCGCAATGGGTCCTTATGAATTGTAATTGTTCAATGTCATAAAAATCTTTTTCATGCATATCTTTATCTGTTCTTTTTCTAAATTCCTCTTCAATATCAAGGCTTGGGTCAAGAAAGACAAATTTTTCTTTTTTCTTTTTTTTCATTTTTTTAAAAAAAGCCATATCCATCCCTTTTTCTATTTAATATAGTTGCGATATTCTATTTTCCATTTTTCTATCAAAAAATTCACCGCTTGATAATATTCACTTATTTTCCCTTGCTTTTTTAAATCAAAAGCATCTTTTACTAAAGTATATTCATTTTCTTCAATTGCATGGTCCATTAATGTTTCTATTTCCCGATGTGTTACATATTTAATCTCATCTTCATCATCTAGTTCATCCAAACCATATTCTAGTCCCAATGCCGCAATATATGCTTTTTGAGATTCCTCTTTATGATTTAGTTCAAAAGCAGTTTTAAAACAGATACCCGCTTCTTCAAACGCATACATCCTACTATGTGCTACTCCCATATTATGCCATACATTTCCATAAAATTCTATTGGTAACGTTTTATCCATTTTACCATATACAATTAATTCATAATTACAAATAGCACCATAATATCTTTTGTTACTCAAAAAATTATCCGCTCTTGCTTTTAATCGTTCCGATACATTTTGTGTGTCTAGTTTATCAATTAGATTTTTCAGCTCATTAATTTCGGTATCTGAATAATAATCCACATATCTTAAAATGGTAATAACCAGCTCTGATAATCCAGCCTTTTGCTCTACCAAAAACTCCAATTGACTCGCCAATTCTTCTTCTTTTAATTCTTTTCTAATGTAAGAAATTAATTCATCTTCTATTAGATCAGTCCCTATTAAATAAATGTTATTATAAATATAATAACAAAGTTCCTCTATTGAATAAATATGTATTCCCACATTTCTAATAGAATATGGTTTTGTTGCATATTCATTTCTACATAAAATCAATCCTGCCATATTCCCTCCACTCATAAAAGAAGTTCTTCATTAATTATTCTACCACTACTCATAAAAAATTCTCCAAATCCTTTATCTTTTACCATAAGATGACATCTTGAATCGTTGGTAAAAGATATTGAAATTGATATTCTTGTTGTTTTATTAGGTCTTTTAGGAAAATCTGTTAAAGGGATTTTAACCACCTGTTTTTCTTTTGCATCCATAGGGGATAAAAATAACTCTATTTCACTTTTATTATCAACAATAAAATCAAAACTATCATCTGCCCCAAACCAATTTGTGCCCGGTTTTAACAGCCTAAGAATTTTATCTTTTCCCCTATCTAAAATTCGAACCTCAATCCCCGTTGTAATCCTTTCTTCACATGCCAGAAAAAAATCTTTTGAGACTATACCATAATTATTTTCAAATAGCTGATAACATGCTCCTTTACAAAACATATTATGTCCCATAAATGCTCGTCTACGGTTACAAACATATTTAATAAATTTTGTGTTTTTTACATCTTCGCCAAAATTACTTCCTACTAAATAAACAGAAGAAACAATTCTTTTTTCTAAAACTTTTTCTGCCAACTCAACTAATAGTTCATCTTCCTGTTCAGTAAATCCGTAGGAATGTTTACATGAATCTGAAAGTTCTTGTTTTTCTTGTTTCTGAACCATTATAATTTGTGTTCCTCGTTCATTTACCCTATACATTCTATAAGATGAAAATCCATTTGTATCATAACAAAATAATACTACTTCATTACTCCACAATTCTTTTTTTTGACTAATACTATAATATACAAAACTTTCTGTATGACTTGTTAAAACCAACTGTTCCCTTGAAAACCCCAAATTATTCATTGCTTTTACAATTACATTTAATAATGAAATATGAAACAATTCAACCGTAATACATATCTGATCAATTTTTTCACAGTTTGTAAAATTTTTTACAATTTGCAAAAGATAATCCAAATATGTTTGCATTAAATCGATTGGCATAACGGAAATATCATCCACTTGCACAGGATTTTTTTCTATTGCCTTTTGAAGTATTCCCTTGATTAATATTCCTTCCCCTAATGTTGAACATTTTTCAGCCTCTTCACCTGCAAACCAATCCGACCTTCCATTAGACTTGCAAACTACAGTAGGTATACAGTATTTATTATCCAATCCTGGTAAGTCTATGGATATAGGTTCATTTTCTATATAATTGTAATAACTTATCTGGGAAAAATCATCACATAAATCAATTCCCACTAGAAATAATTTATCTCTTGTCTGCATATTTGTCCTTTCCAAAAAGTCTACAACGGTTTAAATATTTGTTCCACTACATACTCATTTACCGCATATTTATGTATTAGCTTTCTAAATGTTTCCGCATCATGCATATCCTGACAAGCAATAATATCATTCAATGCTTCATATCTTCCTTCTGATTTTTCAGGATTAATATTATTTTTTACTACATTACAACTTTCTGTAATCGCATTGCAATCAATATTTTCTTCTGATATATAATATTGAAGTTCTTCTCCATAAAACAGCACAAACTCTTTTATAAAAATTCCTTCATAAACATTTTTCATATCTTCCGACACATAATTTCTTTTATGGTCTTTTCCTTCATAAATATAATGTATTACAACCCTGCTATTGGGATTAGTATGATATTCAACTATGGTCTTATCCACAATATTAAATGGCATACGTATTATTCCATTAAACACTTCATAAAAATCAAACATATAATTTTTTCTTACCAATTTAAAAATTATTTCTTCTGCTAATTTTTTTTGAAATTCATTCAAGAAATCTTTTTCTGAATAATTTTTTAATAATGCCATCTCGCAAACCAACTCTAAATCTCTTTGATTTTCAACTGCTGTCTCCATAATAAAAAAGATTTCATCTGCAATTATTTTACCTTTTACAAAGTATAAATATGAATGATACGCTAAATAAGCCTCTACAATTCTATCATCTGGTCCTTTTCCATAATAATGGTCAAATATTTCTGCCATAATTCCAGAATATGTATGTGAAAATAGCATTTGTGCTATCAATCGCTCTTCAATCTCATAGGTATCAATACCTGCTTCCATAGCCCTTTGCCATATTTCAATCATTTCTTTAGTCGTTCCATTATATTCATCTACCAAATAACTCAAAACTACATCATCAAAACTTCCTTTAAAAAAAACAAAGCCACTAATTCTAACCAAATCTTCTGAATTTTCATATTCTCCTCTAACTATTAACTTAGAACACATCTTCATAAGTCTTTTTGGTCGAACATCCATTACAGAATATTGGGTACACAGTTTAAATGCTCTTTCATATTTTCCTATGATAATAAAAATTTCAATAATTTCAACTAATTCTTTTTTTTCCAATTCATCAAATTCAATTGTTTGAATAAACCTCTCAAATCCCTCTTCATCATAACTATCATAATAATATGCTAAGATCATTGAAATCATTTGTTTTTTACAATATTTATTAACTTCTTTGTTATAAAGTAAATGTTGAATTTCTTCCATAGAATCCAAACTTTTTCTTTTATACTTTAAATTTTTTTCAAAATAATGTAATTTAAGATGTATTAAATTTCCATCTTTTTCAATGCATTTTTTTAAGATTTCTTCATTTTCTCTTAATTGTTCTATTTTATATGAGATTCCTGTACCATATCGAATCCCTTGTGAATTCACAAAGAATATACCTATATCATCTGTAAAAATTCTAACATATGCACAATTATTTACTAATGCATATTCTTTTTCACTATTACTTTCTTTATGTCTTATAATTACTTTATTAAAATTCTGATTGCTACAAGTTATTTTATAAGTGAACATAATCTCTGAAATAGGTCCCGCATTATCTTTATTAATCATAGAAATATCCATAATGTCATTATAAACAATATTCAAACAATCATTTATATGTCCTAATAAAAGCTGCTCCTCCGTAAAAATTTTCATTTGTGGAAAATAACTTTTATATATAGACATACACTCTAATTTATTGAGAATAATATTTGCATATAGATATGCCTTATGAATATAATCCAGATTATTATTATATCCAAAATACATTAAAACCATTTTAGGAAGAAGCTTCATGTCCTCTAAATCTCTTGACCATATATAATATTCAAATAATTGCGTGATTCTAAGCTCTTTCTCGATTCCATCTTTATAAATTGGTAGATATTTCATTCCTATACAGTTATTTCTAATCAATACCTTGCATAAACATTCTAAAATATAGTTGTCCGAATATGTCTTATATAACTCAATTAATAACTGTATATGTTTTGCTGTAAGATATTTTTGATTTACAATTATTTCTGCTATTTTATTAACTAATTTTTCATTTAAACATCCCGTTTTCGCTCCAAATAGTAATGTATTTAACTCGAATTTATTTAAAATTCGTAATAAAACAGGTTCTGAGTTTAATAAATAACATGCTTCTAAATACATAATGGGACTATTACACCCACTATTAAACTGTTCTTTAATTCTTAAAATTTTAAGACTTGAATTTAATTCTAACTCCTCATCTAAAAATAATAAAAGCCACAAAATTTTCCAATTTTTATTTTGTTCATATATTTTTTGTACAATCCCAGTTACTTTCTTGGAATAAGAACGATCTTTATTATATAAAGTATTTACATAAAGCATATAGCAATAAAGAATTTGATCTTCCCCTTCACTATATACAATTTCATCTTTTACATTTTCCATTAATTCTTTAGCTTCTTGAATTTTAGTTTCTGCTAATAACACTTGTGCAAGAGCAAGCCTATAATAAGGAGAAGAATCATCTATAGACCTAATTGCCTCTATTGCTATTTTAGATTCTCTAATCCATTCTGAAATATTAATTGCATGTGTTCTAAATTTAATATATAGATCCACCACATCTGCATTTAATTTTTTTATCATTCTTTTTTGTGCTAAAATCTCACTGTTATACTCTTTAGATGCCTCTATTTGTAGTACTAGTTTTTGAGTTACTGTGGTAAAAATAATTACTCCTTTATTTTTACCACTTCTCATAGAATTTATATCAACAACATATGTAAATTCACATTTATTTCCCACAAAAGAATCCGATTCAATAATATTTCGATCTATTATTATAAAGTCCCCTTTGCACTCTACATCAATCTGCATATATCCCCAAGAATCTTTTTCTATTATTATTGAATCTCTAAAACTTTCTTGAACTTTCGAATATTTTTTTTCAGTAGTCGATAATGCCATATTCAATCTAGATTTTTTATGTATTGCAATCAAAAATTCTTCTATATTATTTTGAACATTTTTGCTCTTACATAATCCTTCATATACACATCTTAACTGAAGATTATCTCCTATATATATATTTTCAAAATCATCTTTTTCAAATATATCAACTGCTTCTTCTATATTGGTTTGTGCAAGATTTGTAAAATGAAAGAGATTTCTAATCACTCCTACTGAGCTATTAAAAGATCCCGCTTCTACTCGAAAAGAAAAAGGAATCTGTTCTTCTCCTCCATTACAAATAATATGAAAAGCGCCCTCAATTACATCATCATTGAGCGCACCTTTGCATTTTACACTATATGGTATTATTATTTCGCATCCCAAAAAATGGTTATCTTCTAAGACAACCTTATCATTATCAGAATATATAATTCCTTTTAATTCTTTTTGATTTCTTTCAAAAATATGAATATTATTTTTATATTCAATATTTTTAGCTACCACTGCATAAATGGAAGCCTCGGTAACTTCCAAAACTGGTGGTTCAAATTCAAATACCCCTCTAGCAAATTTATTAATCTGATCTCTCATCAAATCACCTACCACGCGCCCAGAAAATAAAATCCATCTCAAGCCTATTATTTTATTCATTATACACAATTGTATACTATTTCGCAATCCATACTAAGGTTCTATTTGTTAATATTCTTTGTTTCTTCTTGTTTTATTTGCTCTATATATTCATCAATTGCCTTTTCATATCCATTGCCAGATGAATCATAAAATTTTGTTCCCACAACTTCATCTGGTAAATATTGTTGATCCACATAATGATTCAAAAAATTATGAGGATACTTATAATTTATTCCACGTCCTAATTTACTTGCAGATTTATAATGCGCATCTTTTAAATAAGGAGGTACCATTCCCGTTTTATGCGTCTCCACATATTTAATCGCACTATCAATACCCATAATTGCACTATTACTTTTTGGTGCCAAGGCCACATACATACATGCCTGTGCAAGTATAATTCTAGATTCCGGCATTCCAATTCTCTCTACTGCTTGAAATGCAGAAACTGCTATATTTAATGCCATTGGGTCTGCATTTCCTACATCTTCACTAGCACATACTACAATTCGTCTTGCAATAAATTTGGCATCTTCGCCTGCGTAAATCATTCGAGCCTAATAATATAAACTCGCATCTACATCAGATCCTCTCATACTTTTTATAAAAGCAGAAATTGTATCATAATGATCATCCCCTGATTTATCATATCCTAATATCCTTTTTTGAATACATTCTGCAGCTTCTTTTATTGTAATATGAATAATTCCTTCTGCATTCATTTCTGTTGTAAGTACTCCTAGTTCAACGGCATTAAGTGCTTGTCTTGCGTCACCATTTGCCATATCTGCAAGAAATTCTGCTGCTTCCTCATCAATCACTGCATGATACATTCCCATCCCTTTTTCTGTATCATATACTGCTTTTTTTATAATCTTTAAAATATCCATTTTCGTTAAAGGCTGTAATTCAAATATAATTGATCGAGAGATTAACGCTTGATTCACTTCAAAATATGGATTCTCCGTCGTTGCTCCAATTAATATAATGGTCCCATCTTCCACAAATGGTAATAAATAATCTTGCTGACTTTTGTTAAATCTATGAATTTCATCTATAAATAAAATTGTACGTTTAGATATAACCGCCAATCTTTCTTTTGCTCCCTTTACAACTGCTTCCATATCTTTTTTTCCTGATATCGTAGCATTAATCTGTTCAAATACTGCACTTGTAGTATTAGCAATTACTTTCGCCAAGGTGGTTTTTCCCGTTCCTGGAGGACCATAAAAAATAATAGAACTAATTTTATCTGCTTTAATTGCACGATAAAGAAGCTTATCCTTTCCAAGAATATGCTGTTGTCCCATAACCTCATCTAATACAATTGGTCTCATTCTAGATGCTAATGGAGATTCTTTTTTCATATTATCTTCGCTCATATAATCAAACAAATCCATATATTACACCTGCTTACTATTTATTTCTCTCTAAAAATAAAAGTCTTCATATCTTCATCATCGTCAAGTGTATCTATTTCCACATCATCCTGTGTGTTAAAATCAGATTCTTCTAAATGTACAATAGACTTTCCTCCATCTGACAATAGATGAAATTTCTTTAAAAATCGATTTCTCATAAAAAAGAATATCAATGCCAATAACAAACAAAAATAATGAATAACCTCTTGAAAAAATCCTACATTCACCACAAAAATATACAATAACGCATATGCTGCTGCATCTGAAATTGCATACATCATATAAATTTGCAATTTATATTCCTTCATTTTATTAAATTTCCCCTTGCATTTGGGTTCAACAAAATCATTAACAACAACAGCTGCTAATATCCATATTCCTAATAAGATTTTATATAAAAGAGAGTTATTATTTCCCAGAATCGTTTGAATCAAAACAAATATTACCGCAATGATCATCATTGCATAAACAATGACATCAAAAAACATTTCATTCATCATTTTACGTATCATAAATTGCCTCCAACGTTAACTTTTATAAGTATAACACAGCAATTTTATAAAAACAATTGACCCTTGCAAAAATATACTGTAAATGTTAATGTAGTTTCAATGAATTTTGGAGGTGGATTATGTTACCCAAAGATCCTGTAATTTTACTAAGTTATGTTAATATGAAATTAAGAGATGAATGCAAAAGCCTTGACGACTTTTGTAATACTTATCAAGTCGACAAGGCTAAATTAATTGACCAATTATCTTCTATTGATTATGAATACAATCCCCATACTAATCAATTTGTGTAGTCGCATATAAATCTTCAGATCCTTTTTTTATATAAATTGTTTCTTTTGCCTCTACATCACCCTGCAATATTAATTTTGCACACAAGGTTTCTACCGTCTTTTGCATATATCGTTTAAGAGGTCGTGCACCATATGCCGAATCGTATCCATATTCTATAATATGATCTTTCGCAGTTTCACTTAATTCAACTTTAATTTCTCTATCTAATAGTCTTTCGTTAAGCTCTGCTAATAATAAATCAATAATATGTCTTATATTATCTTTTGTAAGTGGTTTAAATAACACAATCTCATCAATTCGATTTAAAAATTCCGGTTTAAAATTAGATTTCAATTTTTTCATCACTGTTTGTTCACACACACTATCAATCTGACCTTGTTCATTGACTCCCTCTAGCAAAGAGTCGGAACCGATATTTGAAGTCAATATAATAATTGTATTCTTAAAATTAATTATTCTTCCCTGTGAATCTGTAATTCTTCCATCATCCAAAATTTGCAATAAAATATCATATACATCTGGATGTGCTTTTTCAATTTCATCAAATAAGACTACTGAATATGGGTTACGTCGAACCGCTTCAGAAAGCTGTCCTCCCTCTTCATAACCAACATATCCTGGAGGTGCTCCAATTAGTCTTGATACTGAAAATTTTTCCATATATTCACTCATATCTAATCTAATCATATTATCTTCATCATCAAATAAACTCTCCGCAAGTGCTTTTGCCAATTCTGTCTTACCCACTCCCGTAGGCCCCAAAAACAAAAATGATCCTATTGGTTTGGATATATCTTTTATCCCTGCTTTTGATCTCATAATTGCTTCTGTTACTTTATTAACACCTTCATCTTGTCCAATCACCCTTTTATGAAGTTCATCTGATAAATGTAATACTTTTGCTTTCTCACTTTCATTTAATCTAGCTACAGGAACCCCTGTCCATCTAGATACAATCTGTGCAATTTCTTCTTCAGTTACACATTCTCTTACCAATGAAAGATTTCTTTCATCAACCTTTGCCTCTTCCTCTTCTAAATGCTTAATTAATACTGGCAATTTTCCATACTGTAATTCTGCTGCTTTTTGAAGATCATATTCTTGCTGTGCATCTTGTATTTCTCTATTCACTGTTTCTATTTCTTCTCTTATATGACTTAATTTATCTACAGCTTTTTTTTCATTATCCCATATTGCCTTTTGCCCTTGCAATTGTTCTCTATGTTCGGCTAATTCTTCTTGTAATTCTGCAAGTCTTTTTTTACTTACATCATCTTTTTCTTTTAAAAGAGCCGCTTCTTCGATTTCTAATTGCATAACTTTTCTGGATAATTCATCCAATTCTGAAGGCATAGAATCCAATTCTGTTTTAATCAATGCACAAGCTTCATCTACCAAATCTATTGCTTTATCTGGCAAAAATCGATCTGTAATATAACGATCTGATAACTTTGCAGCCGCTACCAATGCAGTATCTGTTATTTTTACACCATGAAATACTTCATACCTATCCTTAATTCCTCTTAATATTGATATCGTATCTTCTACATTAGGTTCTTGAATCATAATAGGCTGAAAACGTCTTTCTAATGCGGCATCTTTTTCTATATATTGTCTATATTCATCTAAAGTTGTTGCTCCTATACAATGTAATTCTCCTCTTGCAAGCATTGGTTTCAACATATTCCCTGCATCCATAGAGCCTTCTGTTTTTCCGGCTCCTACAATGGTATG
>JBFHFI010000083.1:0-10081 GCA_041583675.1 Butyrivibrio sp.
ATTGTATCTCCATTTTCAGCATCAATTGTATTGGCTTCATATGCACTATTATCAATATATCCATAAATTCTTCCATCAACCCCTGATAAATAGTCATTATAAGAACTTTCAACACCTAATTCTCCTCCATTTGCCTCACTCGCAAATCCCAACAAATCAGATGCCAAAGAACCAAACGGATATGTTCTTTGATATTCTTCTTCAAACCATACTCCTTTGATCAAAGAATTGGTTTCCATTTCTTCTTGAAATCCCGCGATTTCTTCAGCTCCAAGGGTTTTTAATAATCTTTTATACACACTTGATGGATTCTCTGTAATATATTCTCTTAAATCTGTTTCTTCTAAATCAAAATATTTTACCAGAGCCTCTATTGTGGCTTCTAAGCTTTTATCGTTATCTTGCAAATCTTCCGCTTCTAAAATTAAATTATAGACCTTTGTACTGTATGCTAATATAGTACCATATCTATCTGTAATATCCCCTCTTCTTGCTGGAATTATTTCACTATCATATTGAAAATTATCATATACAGCTTTGGAGTAATCATCACCTTTATCTAAATTTATTTTTATCAATACAATGGAAAGTCCTATTAATAACATACTAATAACAAGAAATCCAAATAAAAGTCTTTTTTTCATTACCACTGTAAATTTTCCAGTTCTTCTTAACTTATTATTCACCATAGTAACTCCTTAAACTATTATAAACCGGCCCCATCAAGGCCGGTTTCTTTTTTATATTCTATTCTTCTGGAACATCTGCATATTGAATCACATATTCACTTTCGCCGCTTTCATAATTAATAATCTGATTTGCACCGATTTGAATCATTCCAAGCTCTTCTGTTGCTACTCTATAAATATAATCATAGTCTATTGACGTGTCAATGGATAATTTTAATTGATCATTCTCAATCTGCATAGAGTTTACTTGATTTTTTAATGTTACAATTTTTTTCGCATTTTCTGACTTTGTATTTAAAGCAGAAATATAATTCACACTAGAAAAAAGTGTTACCGCCACTGCACATACCACAAACAATGTATACAGTCCTCCAAATCGCAATGCTTTTCTTTGATTTTCTTGTGCATATTTTGCAATCTGTCTTTTCCGCAATTCTTTTTCATTTAATGGGCGTATTTCGCGTTCTAAATCTCTTCTTGGTTCTGCTTTTCTTCTTGTTGGAGTCTGTGGAACTCTTGATGGTGCTGCGCTTCCACTTACATAAGCATTCCTATATTGTTTTCTCTCTTTTTCCATTTCTTTTCCCCCTACTGCAAAAGTTAAATGG
Source organism: Butyrivibrio sp. (assembly GCA_041583675.1). Taxonomy (GTDB): domain Bacteria; phylum Bacillota; class Clostridia; order Lachnospirales; family Lachnospiraceae; genus Eshraghiella. Next base: position 1,298 of record JBFHFI010000083.1, read on the forward strand.
TGCGCTCAAATATTCTTAATTTTGAACTTTTTGATCTTGGATTTTCCAATAATTCTTGTTCACTTGGTATAATTGGTTTTCTAGTAATTAATTTTCCTTTTGGTTTGTTTCCACAAATACAAATCGGAAAATCTGGAGGACATGTACAAGTATTCACATTGTCCCTAAATCTATTTTTCACAATTCTATCTTCCAAAGAATGAAAAGTAATAATACATAATCTTCCATTGTTATTTAACAATTCAATCATTTCATCAATTGAATTTTCAAGAACATCTAGTTCTTTATTTAACTCTATTCGAATTGCTTGAAATGTTTTTTTTGATGGATGACCCTTTGCCATTCTTATACGCATTGGAATTGCATTTTTTATAATTTCCGTTAATTGACCCGCTGTTGTAATACGTTCCTCTTGTCTAACCCTTACAATATGCTTTGCTATATTCTTTGCAAATTGATCTTCCCCATAATCTCTTATCATATGGAATAATTCCATTTCAGAATAATCATTTACAATATCTTCCGCTGTTATTTTCTGACGATTGTCCATTCTCATATCCAAAGGAGCTGAATCATCTCTATAAGAAAATCCTCGATCTGTAGCATCTAGTTGATAGGACGACACTCCTATATCAAGTAAGATTCCATCTACTTTTTCAATTCCTAAATCATCTAATACTTTTTTTATATTCCTGTAATTATCTCTAACAATTGTTACTCTATCTTGAAACTCTTGTAATTTCACTGTTGCAGCTTTTATTGCATCTTCATCTTGATCAATTCCAATTAACCTTCCTTTTTCTGAAAGCTTTTCGCAAATATAATAAGAATGCCCCGCACCACCAAGTGTTCCATCTACATAGATTCCATCCGGTTTGATATCTAGACCATTGATCGTTTCTTCTAGCAATACCGATTTATGTGCAAAATCCATTTCGCCACCTCTTTTCAATCTAAAATTCTTACATGGAAAATCCAAATTCCACCATTTTAGCTGCAATCTCATCCATATTTCCATCATACTGAGAAGTTATATTCAACCACTTCTCTTTACTCCATATTTCAATCCTTGCAGCAACACCAACTACCACTACATCTTTTTCTAGTTGTGCGAAATTTCTCAAAACCATTGGCAATAATATTCTTCCCTGCTTATCAACTTCACATTCTGCAGCTCCTGCAAGAAAAAATCTTGCAAATTGCCTTGTTTCTGCCTGTAAAAAATTAGCATTGGAAATTCCTGACTGTATTTTTTCCCATTCATGGTTATCAAATCCAAATAAGCATCCATCTAGACCTTTGGTTACAACAAAAGATTCTCCTAATTTCTCTCTGAACTTTGCTGGGATGATAACTCTGCCCTTGGCATCAACTGAATGATTGTATTCTCCCATGAACATAATTATCACCCTCCTTTTCCTCAAAATATAATTCAAAAAATGAGAAATCCACCACTATCTACCATAATCTGACACTTTTCTCCACTTATAAGTACATATTAGACTATTCACTGTATAATTTCAAGTAATTTTCTATAAAAAAGCAATATTGTACAAAAAAAGATAGAAGCTCATTTTGCCTTTGCAAAATGAGCTTCTATCTTTTTTTAATATCTTATATCTCACTATTAAATTATATAACAGAAGTTATAATACTTAATTCTCCTTGAATCGCTACATCTCCATATTCATATGGAAGAATAAAATGATCTCCTTTTTGAATTGCTATATCATTAATTGTTCCTTTTCCATCAATCACAGATATATTCATAAAATTATAACTCTGTGTAAATATAAGTTCATTATCAATATCTGCTTTAAACACTTCATAATATTTAGATTTTTCCATTTGTACAAGTTGATTTTTTTGAATATGTTCATAATGTTTTACACTATCATCAACTGATTTTGCTGGAACTGTAATCACATCCAAACTTTTTTGAATGTGAAGTTCCCTTGGAACCCCATTAGACTTTCTATTATAGTCATAAACTCTATATGTAATATTACTGTTTTGCTGTGTTTCTAATACCAGACATCCACCTGTAATCGCATGTACTGTTCCTGGATCAATTTGAATAAAGTCACCTTTTTGAATTGGTATTTTTCTTAAAAAATCTTCCCATTTATTATTATTAATCATATCTGACAATTCTTTTTTGGAATTTGCATTATGCCCCACAACCAAATCAGCATTGTCTGGACAATCTAATATATACCAACATTCTGTTTTACCAAAAGAACCATTTTCATTTATTTTTGCATATGCATCATCAGGATGCACTTGTATGCTTAAGTCATTTTTTGCATCAATTATTTTCACAAGCAATGGAAATATTTCTCCTTGCGTCTGTCCAAACAATTCTCCATGCTCCTTATATAACTGAGATAATGTATTGCCCTTATAAGTTCCCTTTGCTATTTTACAATCTCCTTGATTATGTGCGGAAATTCCCCAACATTCCCCAATATCATCTCCTGGAATCTCATATCCAAATTTTGTCTTTAATTGTTCACCACCCCATATATTATGTGTAAATACAGGTTCTAAAAAAATAATTTCTTTCAATTATATTCCTCCTCTACTATGCTCTCATTATTATAATTTATTTTATAACAATGATGCAATTATGTAACAGTTTCATTACACGCTGGTTCTTAATCCTGCTTATTTTCTTTTGCGTCATTTTCTACTACTGTATTCTCTGGTTCCTTTGAAAAACCAGGTTGTAAATGATCTAACTTAGATGGCTTTCCTTTTAATCTAATTCTCATAATAACAACAATTGTAAGACCTATAAAAAATAACACTATAGAAAGAACTTGTGAAACTGCCACTCCAAATAATTGCAACTGGTCCGTTCTCATTCCTTCTACAAAAAATCTTATAATTCCATATCCAATAAAATAATAACAAAGATTCTCACCATAGAATTTTCTCTTGTCTCTAATAATCAATAATATAATTAAAAGTATTAAATTCAAAAAACTTTCATATAAAAAAGTTGGATGTACTTGCACATACTGAACACCATCTACCATTACTGTTAGTGCATTATTAACTACTGAAGCATCTTCTACAGGGATTTGCATTGCAAAAAGACCATTTGTAAATCCACCATAAGCCTCTCTATTAAAGAAATTCCCCCATCTTCCAATGATTTGACCCAATATTAATCCAAAAATCATAGTATCAGTTAATTTTAGGAAATTTAATTTTTTAATTTTGGTGAAAATATATAATGCAAAAATTGCTGCAATCACACCGCCATAAATGGCTAATCCGCCACCTCTTAAATTAATAATTTGATCTAAATTCTCACTATAGTAGGACCATTGAAATATAACATAATATATTCTTGCTCCCAAAATGGCTGAAATTATTCCAATTAATGTATAATCTATATAATTATCTACATTTTGTCCTGTTCTTTTGGCTTCATAATAAGCAATAAGGGCACCACATATCATTCCTGTTGCTATTATCATTCCATAATACGCAATTTCAAATCCAAATATTGAAATTCCATTTCCTACATTTACCTCAAATCCAAGATTCGGAAAACGTATAACTCCCATATGTGTCTCCTTTCGCTGCTCTTCTTCTATATGTTGAGCAATACTTAACTAATTGTAGTACAATCAATCAAAAATATCAACAATTGATTATTGTATTGCTACTAATTTTATGCTATCTTTTATAAGGACGAATGTTCGAAGAAAGGATTGATTTTCAACCATGAAATTAGGAATCGTAGGATTACCCAACGTAGGAAAAAGCACACTTTTTAATTCATTAACAAAAGCAGGTGCAGAATCTGCAAACTATCCATTTTGTACAATTGACCCCAATGTAGGCGTTGTAACCGTACCAGATGAGAGACTTGTACTTCTGTCTAATTTATATAATTCAGAAAAAATAACTCCAGCTGTCATTGAATTTGTTGATATTGCAGGTCTTGTAAAAGGAGCATCAAAAGGAGAAGGTCTTGGCAATCAATTTCTTTCCCATATTAGAGAAACTGATTCCATTGTACATGTTGTAAGATGCTTTGAAGATACTAACATTGTACATGTTGATGGAACTGTAGACCCTATAAGAGATATTGAAACAATTAATTTGGAACTTATTTTCTCTGATTTAGATATTATTGAGCGTAAAATAGCCAAAGTTGCAAAAGCTGCAAGAAATGATAAAGAACTTGCCAAAGAAATGGTTTTATTAGAACTTCTAAAAACACATCTTGAAAATGGACTCCCATCTAGATGTTTTGAACCAGAAGATGATGACCAAAAAAATCTACTATCCACATATGATCTATTAACTTCAAAACCTGTAATCTATGCTGCAAATGTAGGTGAAGATGATCTATCTGATGATGGACTCTCTAATCCCTTTGTTCAAAAAGTTAGAGAATTTGCTGCAAATGAATCCAGTGAAGTATTTGTTGTATGCGCACAAATTGAAGAAGAAATCTCACAACTTGATGATGATGAAAAATCCATGTTTCTTGATGATTTAGGTTTAAAAGAATCTGGTTTGGATAAATTAGTTCGTGCTAGTTATCATTTACTCGGTCTAATTAGTTATTTAACAGCCGGACAACAAGAGACTCGTGCTTGGACCATCAAAAAAGGAACCAAAGCTCCAGGCGCTGCCGGAAAAATCCACAGTGATTTTGAAAGAGGTTTCATCCGAGCAGAAGTTGTTAATTACCAAGATTTGCTCAACTGTGGAACTTATACTGCAGCAAAAGAAAAAGGTCTTGTTGGTATTGAAGGAAAAGAATATGTTGTCAAAGACGGAGATGTTATTCTTTTTAGATTCAATGTTTAAAAATAGGAATCTTGTGTATTTAATACAATAAGACATCCTTGTTGAAATTCAATAACTCCTTGTTGATCCACTAATTCATTACTAATACAACGAGAAGTTCCAGGCTTTAAGTTAAATCCATCCAATGGATACTTAAAGCCTTTTAATGTTAATCCCTTTACCTCTCCATCAAAAGGCATAAAGGACATATATTTTAAAGGACAATTATTTTTATCAATTGTAAAATTGTTTTTTTCCAACCAAATAATATTATTTTCATTGATTAATCTAGCTTGTATATTTTTATCCAATGCTAACTTTAGATTATGAATATTTCCCAAAAAATGATCCATTCTTCCACCCATAGCCCCTATAATATCAAAAGAATTCCCCCTTTTAATTGCTTGTTGTATAGCAGCTTCCGTATCCGTATCATCTTTTTCAGGTTGTAATACAATCACCTGTGTTTTGGTTGTCTTATACTCACTTAATCCCTCTGTTCCCCTAGTATCATAATCTCCAATCACCATATCGGGAGTCAATCCAATTTGTCTACAATAGCGTTCGCCTCTATCTACAGCAATAATATAATCATATTTGTTTTGTTCTAAAAATAGAACGGCAAATTCTTGGTTGAATCTGCCGCCTGTAATTATTAAAGTTTTCAATTTATACCTCATATTTTTTAATTTTATCAATAAATTTTCGAGTGTTCTCCGCAGTATAATCGCCAAAAACAGCAGATCCCGCAACAATAACATCTGCCCCACATTCCAAAATTTTATCGACGTTATCTAGTTTAATTCCACCATCTACTTCAATCATATATTCAAGGCCCAATTCTTCTCTAATCTGAACCAACTCTTTAATTCGATCATAGGAAGCCTCTATAAATTGCTGTCCTCCAAACCCTGGATAAACACTCATTAATAAAACCTCTTCCGCATATTGAAAATATGATTTTACATCCTGAATTACAGTATCAGGATTAATTGCTATCGCTGGAGTCGCTCCAATTTCTTTGATTTTTAAAAGAACTTGTTTTGGATCTTTACATGCCTCTATGTGAATGGATATAATATCCGCTCCACTTTCTTTTAAATCAAGAATATATCTTTCCGGATCTGTTACCATCATATGTACATCAAAAATAAGATTTGAAGCTTTTCTAATACTTTTTACCACTGGCATACCAAAAGATATACTTGGCACAAAAAGTCCATCCATAACATCTATATGAGCCATCTGTGCTCCAGAAGATTGAATTTTCTCCAATTCTTCACCCATTTTTGTAAAGTCAATTGATAAAATAGATGGTGCAAGATATTTTTTCATTAATATTTCCTCTTATCTTTCAAATCATTATACATTTCAAAATAAATATCATAACGAATTTTATGAATATTGCCCTCGGCAACAGCCTGCTTTACTGCACAATTTGGTTCGTTGATATGTACGCAACCATTGAATCTACACTCTGACTCAAATGGCACAAATTCATTAAAATAAAAATGTAAATCAGATGCTTCTAAATCTTGATTTACCAAAGAAGAAAAACCCGGTGTATCCATAATATAAGTATCATCTGCTAAATTAAATATTTCAGAATGCCTTGTTGTATGTTTTCCTCTTTTAATTTTTTCACTAATCGTTCCTGTTGGGGAATTTGCTTCTGGAAATATAGCATTTAAAATTGTAGATTTCCCGACTCCAGAAGGTCCTGCCAACGCCGTTGTTTTATTTTGCAATAAAGTTTTTAATTCCACTAAGCCTTCACCCGTAACGGCACTTGTAATTATCACTTTACAACCACTATTTGCAAATACTTGGCGAAATTCATCAATTCTATCAATATCTACCTGATCACATTTATTAAAACATATAATCGTCGTAATTTCATTTCTATCCATCATAACTAAAAAACGACTCAACAAATTAAAATTAGGTGGTGGTGATAGAGAAGCAAAGACAACTAATGTTTGATCAATATTTGCAACTGCTGGTCTAATCAATTCATTGCTTCGTGGAAATATTGTTACAACATTCCCAATCATATTCTCTTGATCCAGTATATCAATCTCAACATTGTCCCCTACTAAAGGCTTGATATTCATATTTCTAAAAACGCCCTTGGCTTTACATTCGTATACGCCCTGATTGGTGTGTACATAGTAAAATCCAGCGATTCCTTTTATTATTTTACCTTGCATATATTCTCCCACACCACTAAATTTCTATTTTGTTGTTATTCATCATCTGCTATTGTTACTTATTCCACTGCCGCTGCTGGTTCCTCTGTATCTATTGGATCTGTATCTATTGGATCTGCATCTGTCGGATCTGCATCTATTGATAATTCAGTTGCTGTATAGCTCGCATAATAATTTGCATCTCCCTCACAAGTACCAATTGTTACTGCATTACCATCTATATCCACCCATCCTGCAAATACATAAGAATAAGTATCATCATCTTCTTTGCTTGGATCTGTTGGTTTTACTATTGTATCTCCTAAAAGAACTGCTTCATCTGTTGAAATTACAGTTGTTTTATCTTCATCATAAAATGTTACTGTATATTCTATAGGTTCTTCACCCAAACTTACAACAATATTAATTGTTGTTGTTCCAACTGCCGCCTCTTCTCCAGCTTTCGCATCCCCACTTTGAGAAATAACTACATTTTTTGAAATACCACTATCATACTCATAATCTACACTTCCAACGTTAAATCCCGCATCTTCTATTGCTTTTCTAGCTTTTGACTCTGTAATCCCAGTTACATCCGGTACCTCTGCCGTAACCTCATCTGTGCCTTTATAGATTGTTACTGTAATAGAGTCTCCAGCGGTAACTTGAGTTCCTGCTGCAGGATTTGTACTAGCTACCAATCCAATATCATCGTCATCATCCGTTTCAATATATGCATATGTAATAACAAGATTTTTACCAAGCAATGTAGAATCTGCTACCGACTTCTCTTTTCCCACTACATTTGGTATTGAAAAAGTCTCTTTTCCTAAACTAATTGTTACAATAACCGTGGTATTTGGTTCAACTTTACGTCCAGCTTCTACACTTTGAGCAAACACAATGCCCTCATCGTAGGTACTAGAATATTCCTCTTCAAAATTAATCCCTACACTTTCATCTAAAAGTGCCTGTTTTGCTTCATCATAAGTCAGTCCTCGTAAATTAGGTACTTCTGATGTTGAATCATCTACATCTTCCTCAGTTGTTGCCTCCGTAGTTGTTTGAGAATCTGAAGATCCACCAAACAAAGGTAACATTTTAGCAAGAATCATAACCGTAACAATAACAATAATAACTGCTAAAGATATTCCAATATATGTAATGATTTTATCAATTTTATTACTTGCTTCTGTATCTTCTAATTCATCATCATCTTCATCTTCATCCTCCGATAATGATTCCCCATCTTCTGTGTCCATATAACTTTCTGATTTTTTTACAGGCGTTATTACATCCAAAGGCGTTCCATGACCTGATTTTTCATTAATCTCTGCCACATCCTCTGGTGCAAACATAAGTGTAGGCGCATCCGTTGGAACAAAAGTAGAGATTACAACAAAATCTTCATTTGGTGTCACCAAAGATCTCTTTAAGTCTGCAATTACTTCCTGCATAGATTGATATCTACGTTCTTTTTTCTTTTGTGTACATTTTAAAACTATTTTTTCAACACTAATTGGAATTTCTTTTACATAAGTACTTGGTGATACAATATCGTCTTGAATATGTTGAAGAGCTACTGCAACTGTTGTATCTCCTTCAAATGGAAGTCTTCCTGTTAACATTTCAAATAAAGTAATACCAAAAGAATATACATCACTTTTTTCATCACTATAAGCTCCTCGAGCTTGTTCAGGAGAAATATAATGTACAGAACCCATTACAGTTGAATTAATTGTATTTGAAGTTGCAGCTCTTGCAATACCAAAATCTGTAA
>JBFHFI010000084.1:0-9918 GCA_041583675.1 Butyrivibrio sp.
ATATTCATCCGGTCCTGTAACATCATTAATCACAAATTTCCCTTTGTAATAATTTCCTACATCTAACCATAACCTTGCTGTTTCAAGAAGAATTTCTTCTCCTTTTTCCTTGATAAACACTAAATCACCCGTAGTATTATAATAACTCATTATTGCATATGCAATATCTCCATCAATATGATATTGAGCCGTTCCGGATGGAAAGTATCCAGAACATTCTTTCCCCGAAATTGTTCTCCATGGAAAAAGTACACCCTTTTTATGACCTAATGCTCTTGCATTCTCACGAGCAGCTTCCAAAATATCATAACGATAGGATAACAATGTCTTGGACAACTCTGGATTAGTCAATGTAAAAAATGGCACAATAAACATTTCTGTATCCCAAAAATAATGACCTTCATAACCTTCTCCACTTAATCCTTTTGCAGCAATATTACAATGGGAATCTTTTGCAGCTGACTGAAGCAATTGATACATATTGAAACTCACGGCCTGATTCATACCCTCATCCCCGATTACTTCAAGTTCTGATTGATACCAAAAATGTTTTAAATATTTTATTTGTTCTTTATAATAATAATTCAATCCATTTTTTAATGAGTTTTTAAGATCTCTCACCGCTACCTGTTCCACTTTTTGATTACGAATAGAATCCGAAAAAACAGAATACTTTTCCAATACAATAGTTTCTCCTTTTACTGCCTCTACAAAAGATTCATAAATCAGGGTCTCTTCTTCTTTTCTATTTGTTTCCTTTATTATATTTGAAGCTATTATTTTATGGGCAACTACAGAACACATACCAAGTTCACTTTTTCTTGTATTACTAGAGACAATACTGTATCCATCCATAATTTCTAGTCTTTCAGGCAATAGATACATTTCGCTTTCTGCTGCCAGTCTAGGATCATTTGGATTACTGTAATTTGATACATTTCCATTATGACAAGATATAAATTTAATCTCCCCATTAAAATTTTTAGGTGTTACACTATATTCAATTGTAAACAATGAAAGTTGCACAAATGAAGTCATTCGTTTAATTGAAATTATAACTTCATTCCCCTTCGGAGATTTCCATTCTATTTCACGAAGCGTGTACCCTTCTTCCATATTTAATGTTCTTGTATTTTTAAGCACAGTTCCTGTCTCCAGAGAAAAAAACTCTTTCTCTATTTCAAGATAAATTGTTTGGGTATCTGCTACATTTAACATAGTTTGTTTTTCTTCCACTAAATTTCGCAGGTTTTCCGCTTGTTTCATTGGAATGACATCATAGAACCCATTAATATAGGTTCCACGCATAGAATCCCACTCTTTAGGAACTCCTTCTTCTAGACACCCTCTTACTCCAATATAACCATTTGCATTATGAAATAATGTCTCATGTAAACCACACTCTTCTTCTTTATATTTTTCATTTTTTCTTATAATTTTATCCATAGGTCCTCCAAGCTTGTTTATAATTAGCCTTTTACAGCACCAGCTGCTACACCCTTAACAATATATTTTTGACATATTAAATAAAATATTGCTACTGGTATAATGGTCAAAACCAAAGCAGCCATTGCTTCATTCCAGCTAATTGTATATTGTCCAAAAAACTTGGCTGTCGATATCGGTATCGTTCTATTCATTGTTGATTTCAAAGTCAAAGAAGGAAGTAAATAATCATTCCAAATCCAAATCACATCCAAAATTACAACTGTCATTGTTGTTGGTTTTAAAATTGGGAATACAATCTTCCAAAATACCTGCCAAGTATTACATCCATCTATTGTTGCTGCTTCCTCCAAAGATATAGGAATAGAACTGATAAATCCATGAAATATAAAGACTCCCATTCCTGCTCCAAATCCAATATACATAAATATCAAGCCAGGAATAGAATCCGTCATCTGAATTCCTAAATTATTAGTAATCCAATGCATTTCCTGCATAAGAGGCATCATAATAGTCTGAAATGGAATCAACATTGTTGCGACTAAAAATCCAAATATGACCTTACTAAGCTTTGTATTACTTCTTGCTAACATCCAAGCTGTCATTGATGAAAAGACAACGATCAAAATAATTGATACCACTGTAATTATAATGGTATTACGTAATGAACTTGCAAAATTCATTTTATCCAATGCACTTATATAGTATTGTAAAGAAAAACTTTGCGGTAATGCTATCATATTTTCATACATCTGCGCTCTGCTTTTAAATGAGTTTGTTAAAATTAAATAAATGGGAAATAAATACAAACAACAAATCAAAATCACAAATATATTAATCCCTATTTTTCCTATTTTAAGCTTTCTAAAATCTATTTTTTTCATTACATAGATACCTCCTTTTTCTTTGTTGCAGAAACTTGAATAAATGTTACTGCTGCAATAATTAAAAAGAAAATAATTGCTTTTGCTTGTCCATATCCAAAGTTACTCAAGCTAAATATTTCATTATAAATATTCAATGAAAACATTTCTGATTGATTATTAGGTCCCGCACCAGTCAAAGAAATATTTATATCATATACTTTAAAGCAGTTAGACAACGTCAAAAACAAACATATAGTCAATGAAGGCATTAATAATGGAATTTTAACTTTAAATAAAGTTTGCAAATAACCTGCCCCATCTATTTGAGCAGCTTCTAAAACATCATTTGGTATTGTCATAATTCCTGCAATATATACAATCATGACATAACCTGCAAGTTGCCATGTGGTTACAATTATCATAGCCAACAAAGCTTTATTCTCATCTGTTAACCAGTTTCCCCATCCAATGGATAAAAAATATTCTGAAAACACACTTTTCCAAATGTATCCCAGGATTAATCCTCCTATTAAATATGGTACAAACAACATAGTTCTAGCTATATTTCTTGTTTTCAACTTTGTAGTAACTACAAGTGCGAAGAATAGTCCAAATATATTAACCGTTGCCACCGATATAATTGTATAAATTGTTGTACGCAAAGCTGCATTTAAAAAACGTGTATCTTTAAAAACTTCTATATAATTCTGCATTCCTACAAAAACTGATTCATGTTTTGCAAATCCATCCCATTCCTGAAACGAATACCCAATACCAATAATAAACGGAATGATTACTACAATGAAAAATATAGATAATAATGGTAGTGTAAATGCAATTTTCCATCTTTTTTTTAGTTTCATACTTTTCCCTTTCTAATCACTTTGTCACTATTTTATTTTTAAAAAAAGGTGCTGTTATTTTAACCTAGCAGCACCTTAGCTTACATATCTTTATTATTTATAATTTTTATTCCGCTGCTGATACAAAAGCATCATTTAATTGATCTAACATTTCTGTTGCTGTCATATCTGAAGTAAAGAATTCTTGAACAATAGGAGCCAAATCTGTAGTAACAATTCCTGCTGGCCAATCAGTCATAATCCAAGGAATACTATCTCCATTTACAACTGCTTCTGATACTGATTGTGATATTGGATCCAATGAATCTGAGGACATTCCTTCTACTACAGGTATAAATCCAAATTTATCCATTAAATATTCAATTCCTGTATCACTAGTGTATAACCAATTAAGAAAATCTTTTGCAAGATCTTTTTCATCATCTGTAGCATCAATATTTAAATACCAAGCAGTTGGCACACTAACTGAAATTTTAGTATTTCCTTCCACAGGGACTCCTGTAATTCCCATATCAAAGCTTACATCATAATCAGCAAACATTGAATAACTCCAGTTTCCTTGATGAATCATAGCTGTTTTTCCAGTTGCAAAATCTCCACAGTTATTATCATATGTAACATCTACTGGATTCGTACAATCCGTTCTGATGGCTTCCATAATTTCTCCGAACTCCACAAATGCCTGATTATCCACTAATCTTACTTCACCACTTAAAACTTGCTGTAAATACGCATCTGGATCTTCTTGTACTGCAAATGGCGCATTTAAGATATGTGCAATTAAAAAATAATCTTCTTGTGATAGTCCTAATCCATTCAGACCTTCTGCCGCACTAGTATCTAAAAATGAAATAAGTGAATCCGTACTTGATATTTCATCTGGATTCACCAAGTCTGCATTATATACCAATCCAAATCCTTCTACTGTATATGGAATTCCTACTGTTTTACCATCAATCATATCTGCCATACCTGCCCCAATTTGGTCGACAAATGATAAATCACCTAAGTCTTCTAAATAATCTGCCATCTCTTCAGATTCAGCACCAGGCTGTAATGAAAAAAGTGTTGGTCCGGCTTCAGTAGATAATCCTGTTTTCAAATCTGAATAATAACTATCTCCTGTTGTCTCCCATACTTCAACCTCTACTCCTGTTTCCTCCGTATAAGCTTCCGCAAGTGCATTTAAATCCTCCATAATTTCTGTTTTTGACTGAAATATTGTAATTTTTTCTGTTGTCGAATCCGTTTTACTGCATCCGCTTAAACATAACCCCATTACCATTGCCAAAACTACTGACAAAGCTACCAATTGTTTCGTCTTTTTCATAATACCTTCTCCTTTTCAAATGTTACTACTTTATAAATCGTTATATGTATATCTTAAGTTTTTATTTTAATTATGTCAATAGTGCATATATTTTTCCACTATTTGCACTAAAATTTGTGCATTTTATGTATATATCTTCTGTTATGCATCAACATTTTAGTAAAATAGCCACATTATTTTACTAAAATATTTTTATTCCACTAAAAAAAGGCAAATAAATTAATTCATTTGCCTTTTTTACCATTTAAATATTAAATCTTATTTTTATGTTTTGTTGACCCTCTCCATTTTACCTTTGCCGCAATTCTAAAAGTATCATAATTAACAGAACCTTCAATATTCTCAATTAAATATTGTGCTGCAAGATATCCTCTTTCATAATTTGGAATCGCAACTGTTGTTAACCCCATTACTTTCGCCATTTCTGTATCATCAAAACCGCATATTGATATATCTTCTGGTACACGAATTCCATTTTCTTTAAATGCTTTCATTACACCAATTGCCATATTATCATTTGCACATACCAATACCTCTGGTAAGTTTTCCGAAAGCATGATCAATCTCGCTGCCTGATATCCACTTTTCTCTTTGTAATTCCCAACAAAATAATTCTCTCTGCGAAACACTATATGGTTCTCTTCTAATACATCTTTAAATGCTTGAAATCGTTCTCGATTATCTTCTGTATCAAGCCCTCCAAGAAATGCATATCTTTTAAAGCCCTCTTTTACTAATCCTTCCACCAGTTCTCTTTCTGGTGCATAATTATTAACAATCAAACTCTTGATGTATGGACTTTCCAATAATCGGTCTAATACAATAATTGGATAAGCCTCTGCCGCTTTTTTTATCAAAATATGATCGTCACATCTTCGATCCAACATAATACATCCATTGGTAAATGTTCTATCCATAAATTTTTCACAACTTTTATTGGTACAAATAATCAAATCGTAATCCTTTGCATAAACATAATCACTAATTCCCTGTATGATTTTCAGATAAAACTGTCGATCAAAATCACTAAAATTAAAGACAATTGTATGATTCGATCCTGTTTTAAGAGATTTTCCAATAATATTTGTCTGGTAATTCATTTCTTTGCATAATTTTAAAACTTTATCCCGTGTCTCTTTTCCAACATTACTTTTCCCATTAATCACATTCGAAACTGTAGATGGTGATACACCTGCTGCCTTTGCAATATCCTTTATTCCAATCATATTTCACCTCACAAGGTTTGTTTATAAGATATAATATACCATTTAATAACGGTTTCTTCAAATACAATATCCCTATAAAGATATGTCTTTTCACCATTCGCTTCTAGTTTATACAAAAACAGCGTAGCAACTAAAAAGCTGCTACGCCAGAATAAAAAATTCTTTAAGATATCTTTATTTTATGACTTTATTCTTTGTTGTTAACAATGCAACAATTGCTAATATTGCATTTATTAAACACCAAACTGACCAAATTACTAGATCACTATAATTTCCATAACCCGCAAATCCTACAAGTGCAGCTATCCCAAATAGAATTACAAGAGCAATATTCCCACCTTTTTTCACTGAATTCCTAGATGCAATAGAAACAATACCACCTGTAAGCATAAGGATAGCAACTACAATCCCTATAGAACCAGACGTCCCATTATTCTCCTCTAAAGCATTTGCAATCCCTGCAGCACAAGATTGAAATACAACCACTACAAATAAAATAATAGATAAAATTCCCGCTACCAATTTCCAAATTTTCATTTATTAAATCCCCCTTATAAATTTATTCTGCAGAAAATGTGATTGGATCCGAATCTGCAATTGTATCATATGTATCTACGTTATAAATATGGAATTGCAACTCGATTTCATCAATGCTTTCAATTCCATTTGTTTCTAAATCACTTGACATAATTGTAATATCATCAATCGCTTTTTTTCCATCATATACATCACATGAGAAAAACGGTGTCATCATAAATCCATTGATTGACATATTATCACATTGCACTCCCACATTTGTTCCAGATGTATTTTCAATATAAAGTAAAATTCCAGTTCCCCAAAAACTACTTTCATCAACAGTTTTTCCAACTATTTTTATTCCACCCTCATTGTACAGTTCTGTTCCAGAATCATTTGGTGTAACATCCATATTAGCAAATTCTGAAGTTTGAACCGTTATAACTCCTGTACTAAATACATCTTCAAATGAGGCACTATCATATACATTGAAATAAATCTCAATTTGTCCCACAGACTCAATCCCTGCAGCATTTAATTCAGAACTTGACAAATACATTGTTTCATTTGCTTTCTTTCCCGCTGCAACATCTGATGCAAATAAATCTGTAATCATATAATCATTTACTATCAAAGCTCTACACCCCACTATAACATCCTGTTCAGTATTATTCTCAATAAGAAGTTTTACGCCATCTCCCCAGAAGGAATCCGTTGTATACTCCATTGCTGTAATAACAATCCCATCTTGATCAACAAGAAGCTGCTCCTCAATTGTTACGTCTGCACTTGAGGTCTCGACTTTTCCTAAAACATCTTCTTCCACTTCAGTAGTAACAACATCTTTTGTATCTCCTGAATCTGATGAACCACTTCCAAAAGCCATGAATGCAAATACAACCAGACACAATAAAGCTACAATCCTTTTTGTCCCTTTTCTCACTTTCCACTCTCCTCCAAAAAATATTTTTTTATAATAATGACAGCGAACCCCTCAGTTAAAAATTCAACTGCAATATCAAATAAATCAAACGTCCCTCTAACAAACGGTATTATCTGAAGAAGTTCTAATATTATTGAAAAAGAAAAAGCAATTAAAAAGACACTAAAAACACATTCCTTTTCATTCCCAATAATTAAAAATAATGAAATAACCAGTGCATATGCCCAAAGCATGTCCAAAAAATAATTCCTAATAAATATAAATATTAAATTATCACTTGTCCAAATCCCAAAATAACGTTTTAATCCCAACCCCGAATCTATTATTTTAACAAACATTACTTCAGGTGAAATAAAATAGTAAATAATCGCTCCTAAGAAAATTGGTATTAAAATATTTATTACTAATCCTATTTTTTTACTTTGTTTTGTATCTATATCTTCCACACTTCCAATGTATTTCTAAGATATTGTATCATATTATTTCCATAAAAATTGCCCCCATAACGGGGGCAATTTTACTCATCCTGCAATCCACTTATCTTTAATAAATCAAATCCATTCTTTTTCAACAACTCATCTACATCTATAAGACAACCCGGCCTTTCATTAAATATAATCATCAATAAAGCATCTCTTGGTATTTTCGAATACAACTGAGGCATTTTATATTTTTTTAATGTTTTCTGCGTTTCTTCCATCGTAAACTCAGCTGCATAACATATTCTCAAAATAGTATCTCTTTGCCTTGTATGTTTTTCTCCTGATAAAAGTTTATACCCGTACCGCTCAGGAATATCTGCTTTCAAAAATACATTTTGTTGTGTTAATCCTCTTGATTTTATCAAATCTTTTACATATACATTAAATTCCACATCTTCATCAATAAAACTTTCCTTATGAGTTTTTCGATATACATCAAAGTCTTTAAAATGTGTACTTCCTAATATATTTTCTAATTCTTCCGTATTTTTCTTACTCATAATGACTCCAATCTGATATAATATAACCATCTATTTTTGAAAGGATTTAAACCCATGGATTTTTCAAAACGCCTATGCATCTCATATTACCAAAATATAGCCGTTCTAAATGAAGAACACAATATATACATTGTCCAACATCAAGAAACCAAGCGAATTTTTGTAAAAAAGAAACTTGATGTATTTAATATTGGCATCTATCAACAACTGCATTTACATCCTATAGACGGAATTCCTCAAATTGTAGAATTATACCAAGAAGATTCTTCTCTCATCGTTATTGAAGACTATATTTCCGGTGAAACATTACAAGAAAAAATAAACAGTCGTTGTTTACATGAGAAAAATATCACTCACTATATAAAAGAGCTATGTAATATATTAATAAAACTCCACAGTTTTAATCCACCAATTATACATAGAGATATAAAACCATCAAATATAATAATAACACCCTATAACAAAGTCTATCTTTTAGATTTCAATGCCTCTAAATATTTTACAGATACCAAATCAACCGATACCGTGTTATTAGGCACAAAAGGATATGCAGCTCCAGAACAGTATGGTTTTGGATTTTCAACACCACAAACAGATATATATGCTGTTGGTATGTTATTAAAAGAGCTATCCTCTTCTTTAAATATGCCAACGAATAGATTCAATAAATCAATCGCAAAATGCACTCAAATAGATCCGTCAGACCGTTTTACATCAATTGCTGAACTTTACAAAAATCTTCCCATCGAACCATCCAATAACAATTCTAATTTTCAAATAAAATCTTGGCGGGATTTGACTCCCCCGGGTTTCCGTACACTCACGCCATGGAAAATAATTCTATCCGCCTTAGGATACCTCTTTCTTTTTTGGTTATGTTTCTCACTAGAGGCGGAAAACACAACCGGGAGAGACCTTTGGATTGAAAGAGTATTTTTCTTAATGATGTTTTTGTCCCTTATTTTTACCAGTACCAATTACTTGAATCTTCAAAATATAATACCCTTATGTCAGCACAAAAATCGTTTTATACATTACTTAGGAATTATGATCCTAGATGTAATGTTTATTTCGGTAATCATGGTTTCAATGATTATACTTGAATCCATTTTATAAATCTTATTCAACTATAATTTTTAGATTTCATTATATTTCAAATTCGTCCCTTTGACTTTATCTACTGGGTATTTTTCTCCATTTTTCATAATCTTATTTTCAAGTATTTCGCCTAAATCAAAATGATTCATTTGCGCAAATCTTAGTATAAAAAATAAAGTATCTGCCAACTCTTCCCCTATATGTTCCCTTTTTAATGGATCTTCCATTAATATTCGCATCTCATCTTCTGACTTAAAGCGAAATATATCCAGAACTTCATTTGCTTCTGTGGATATTCCAATAGCAAGATCTTTGGGATTATGAAACTGGTCCCAATCCCGCTTTTCACAGAACTCCTTAACCAAAGCTTTCATATCCTCTATGGTATTATTATCATTCATAATTGAATATCCTTTCCTTTAAATAATTCCTTAACCCTACATCTTCGCAGTAAATATAACATCCCTTCATTCCTCGAGTCATTAAGGTTCTATAGGTATTTTTAATTATTTCATCTGCTAATTTTTCGGCTTTCTGAGGATTTTCTTTGTACATTTTTTTAATACCATTTAACGATTTATCAGTTCTTGCTCTTTTTGTAAAATCAGTTATCACCTTACCGTCTTCAAATCTCATATCATTCCC
>JBFHFI010000085.1:0-9784 GCA_041583675.1 Butyrivibrio sp.
AAGAAAAATTATTAACAAATCCCAAACATTTAGTATTAAAAGCACCTCATCCATCACCACTTTCAGCATACAGAGGATTTTTTGGATGTGAACATTTTAAACTATGCAATGAATTTTTAGAAAAAAATGGAATTCAACCGATTGATTGGAAAATAGAAGATATAAAATAAATCCCAGGTTTTTTAACCTGGGATTTAGTTTATTATTTTTTCATATTTTTATTTGCTGTAGATAGCATTAATTTAATTCGATTAAGTTGATTAACTTCACTAGCACCGGCATCATAATCTATGGCTATAATATTGGAATCAGGAAATTCAATTTTCAATTCCTTAATGACTCCTTTTCCTACAATATGATTTGGTAAGCAACCAAATGGTTGACAACAAACTATATTATTGACATTAGAATGAATGAGTTCAATCATTTCACTGGTAAGTAACCAACCTTCTCCTGTCTGATTTCCTTCAGAAATATAAGGTGCAGATAGTTTGATAAGTTTTTTAATAGAAGTTGTAGGGTGGAATCTTTTACTCTTTTTCAGTAATACATTAGAACGATGTCTTAAACCTTCTAAAAGTAAGATAATTACATCTCCAATAATTTTTGATTTAAATGGAGCTCCTAGGTGGTTCACTTT
This sequence comes from Butyrivibrio sp., assembly GCA_041583675.1. Lineage (GTDB taxonomy): Bacteria > Bacillota > Clostridia > Lachnospirales > Lachnospiraceae > Eshraghiella. The sequence continues at coordinate 641 of JBFHFI010000085.1, forward strand.
AAAATGAGAATTCTGTGCACTATATAGTAAAAATCCCATGAAATCTGGAACAACAGCTTCAGCACCCTCTCGTTCAAGTAATTCAACAATGTTATTATTTGCAGTTGGATGAAACTTAACTAGAATTTCACCAACAACGCCCACTTTTGGTTTTTTCATATCATATACAGGAAGATTGTCAAAAGATTCAATCATTGTTTTAATATTAGCATTAAATTCTTTTAATGAAATTTTTGGTTTTATTAAAGATTGTATACAAAGTTCTTTGACTTCTTCAGCAAGAGCATTTGCAGCTCCACGTTGTTTTTCATAAGGACGAGTTGCATATAAAACATTCATTAAAACATCGCCATATTGAAGAGCCATCATAGATTTCTTGATAATTTTATTATCGTAAGAAAATCCGGAATTGGTCTCAAGTCCTTGTGCGCTTATTGAAATAACAGGAATATGTTCTAAATTGGCTTTTTGAAGAGCTCTTCTAATAAAGCCAATATAGTTACTTGCTCTACAACCACCACCAGTTTGAGAAATAATAACGGCAGTTTTATTTAAATCATATTTTCCCGATAATAAGGCTTCCATAATTTGACCAGTTACAATAATTGATGGGAAGCATGCATCGTTGTTTACATATTTTAGACCAGAGTCAATTGCTGTTTTTTCAAGATTTTGAAGAACAACAATATTTAATCCACAAGAATTAAGTGCTGGTTCTAGAAAATCAAAATGAATTGGAGATAGTTGTGGGCATAAAATAGTATAGTTTTGATCCTTCATTTCTTTTGTGAATTCTACACGTTCATAGGCAGATGGTTTTACAGTTCGTACAAATTGATTACTTTCACGAACTTTTAATGCGGCTATAAGAGAACGAATTCTAATCTTAGCTGCTCCTAAATTATTAACTTCATCAATTTTTAAGACTGTATAGATTTTGCCAGCAGAAGAGAGTATATCATTTACTCCATCAGTGGTAACAGCATCTAAACCACAACCAAATGAATTAAGTTGTATTAAATCTAAATCATCTCTTGTTCTTACATAAGTAGCGGCAGCATAAAGTCTTGAATGATAAGCCCATTGGTCCATAACCATTAATGGTCTTTCAACAGGGGCTAGATGTGAAATACTGTCTTCAGTTAAGACAGCAATGCCATAGGAATTAATTAATTCTGGAATTCCGTGGTTGATTTCTGGATCAACATGGTAAGGTCGGCCGGCAAGTACAATTCCTTTATGACCAGTTTCTTCCATATATTTAAGTGTTTCTTCACCTTTTTTTTGAATGTCTTTTCTACTTTGAACCATTTCTTCCCAACCAGCATCACATGCAGAAGAAACTTCAGAAGCTTTAATTCCATATTGAGTGGTAAATATTTTTACGATTTCTTTTGTTGCAATTTCTTTGCTTGAAAAAGAAATAAATGGGTTTGTAAAATTTACATTATGATCTTTTAGTTCTTCCATATTATTTTTAATATTTTCTCCATAGGAGGTAACAATTGGACAATTAAAGTGATTGTTGGTTCCTTCAATTTCGTTATGTTCATATGGAATACATGGATAAAAGATAAATCGAACATCGTTTTTTATTAACCAAGAAATATGTCCATGAACAATTTTAGCAGGATAACATTCTGATTCACTTGGAATGGATTCTATGCCTAATTCATAAATATTTTTATTGGATTCAGGTGATAAAACAACACGGTAACCTAATTGTGTGAAAAAAGTATGCCAAAATGGATAGTTTTCATAGAGATTTAGAACTCTAGGAATACCAACAACACCTCTTGGAGCCTTATCTAAATCCAAAGAATTATAAGTGAAAAGTCTGTTTAACTTATATTCAAAAAGATTAGGAATATTATCTTTGTTTTTTACTTGACCTAAACCACGTTCACATCGATTACCGGAAATAAACTGTCTACCACCTGTAAATCTATTAATGGTAAGAAGGCAGTGATTTGTGCATGCTTTACATCTGGTCATAGATGTTTCATATTCTAAGTCTTCAATTTGTTCAATAGATAGCATTGTAGATATACTTTGGTCATAACGTTCTCTTGAAATTAAAGCAGCACCAAAAGCACCCATAATACCAGCAATATCAGGGCGAACAGCTTTGATATCAGCAATGGTTTCAAAGCTTCTTAAAACGGCATCGTTATAGAAAGTTCCACCTTGAACAACTATATTATTGCCAAGTTCTCGAATATCAGCTAATTTAATTACTTTATACAAAGCATTTTTAATTACAGAATAAGCCAAGCCCGAAGAAATATCTGCTACAGAAGCTCCTTCTTTTTGTGCTTGTTTTACTTTTGAGTTCATAAAAACAGTGCATCGTGTTCCGAGGTCAATTGGATGGTCTGCAAAAAGAGCAGCTTTTGCAAAATCCTCAACAGAATAGTTTAGAGATTTTGCAAAAGTTTCAATAAAGGATCCACAACCTGAAGAACAGGCTTCATTTAACTGAACGCCATCTACGGTATGGTCTTTGATTTTAATACATTTCATATCTTGACCACCAATATCTAAGATACAATCTACTTCAGGATCAAAAAATGCTGCTGCATAATAATGAGAAACTGTTTCAACTTCTCCATCATCTAACATTAAAGCAGATTTAATTAAAGCTTCACCGTATCCAGTAGAGCAGGAACGTACAATATGTGCATCTTCAGGTAAGAGTGAATAAATTTCCTTGATAGATTTAATAGAAGTTGCCAAAGGACTTCCGTTATTGCTAGAGTAAAAAGAATACAATAAAGAACCTTCGTCATCAATTAATGCGACTTTTGTAGTAGTAGAACCAGCGTCAATACCCAAAAAACAATTTCCAGAATAAGTGGATAAATCTGCTCTTTTTACACATGCAGTTTTATGTCTATTTACAAATTCATTATAATCATCCTTATCTTTAAAAAGAGGAGCCATTCGTTCTACTTCAAAATCCATATTAATTTTATGAGATAATAAAGCTATTAAATCATCTATTTCAGTAAAGTTATCTTCGTTGTATTCCATAGCAGAACCAATAGCTGCAAATAGATGTGAATTATCTGGTGCGATAATATATTCACCTGAAAGATTAAGAGTTCTTATAAAAGCTTGTTTTAACTCTGGTAAAAAATGGAGTGGTCCACCTAGAAAAGCAACATGTCCACGGATTGGTTTACCACATGCAAGACCACTGATTGTTTGATTAACAACAGCTTGGAAAATAGAAGCTGCTAAATCTTCTTTGGTAGCTCCTTCATTAATCAAAGGTTGAATGTCCGATTTAGCAAAAACGCCACACCTAGCAGCAATTGGATATATTTCTTTATAATTTTTAGCATATTCATTAAGACCCATAGCATCTGTTTGTAATAAAGAAGCCATTTGGTCAATAAAAGAACCGGTGCCTCCGGCACATATTCCATTCATTCTTTGGTCTATACCATTGGTAAAATAGATTATTTTGGCGTCTTCTCCACCAAGTTCAATAGCAACATCTGTTTTTGGTGCTAGAAAAGAAAGTGCGCTAGATACTGCAACAACTTCTTGATTAAAAGGAATGTTTAGGTGTTTGGCTAGGGTTAGACCGCCAGAACCAGTAATAACCGGGTGAATAACTATTGAACCTAATAGTTCTTTTCCCTTTTTTAATAAGGAAGCAAGTGTTTCTTGTATATTTGCAAAATGTCTTTCATAATCAGAAAATAAGACTTCATTTCGTTCGTTTAAAATAACGATTTTGACTGTTGTGGAACCGATATCAATTCCTAATTTAAATGTATTTTTCATAATCTGCGACTTTGTCGTACCTCCTTGAGTACCAATCTAGGTACTTATTATATGTTGTTGAGAGGCCTCAACCCTATGATTATATATTATGGTATGATTATTTTCAAGAAAATATAATTATATAAGTCAAAATAATGAAAACTCGAACCTCACAACTCCGTTGCAAAAGAGTATGCTCTGAGGGGGACTTTCCTCTCAATAAATAAAATAGGAAGGAAGTTTTCTTTCATTTTCATATAATGAAAAATATTTTTGTGCTTATATATAAAAATGAATTTGACAAATCTATCACATCAAAATATAATTGGTTCATAATATAATATCGATAAAAAATAAAATCATTAGAGAGAGGAAGTGGGCACATGGAAGGTGAGTCTGATAATTATCATAGTTGTAAGATAAAAATTCAAATGAAAAAATGTGTAGCCACTGTATTTTTAATGTAAATAATAATACCGTTGTGCTCACAGAGGAGGAACAATGGTTAAAATTTTTAAATCCGCCGAGGGTGGAGTTCTGCAAATTGAGACTTTTGAAAGTGGATGCTGGATTGCTATGACAAATCCCACAGCGGAAGAAATGTATGAGATTACAGAAAAATATCATATTGCATCAGATGATTTAAGAGCAGCTTTGGATGAAGAGGAACGTTCAAGAATTGATGTTGAGGATGATTATGCATTGATACTTGTTGATATTCCAACAATAGAGGAACGTAATGATAAAGATTGGTATTGTACGATTCCATTATCCATATTTGTTTGCGAAGATGTGATTATTACAGTTTGTTTGGAAGATACACCTGTATTAACTGCATTTATGGATGGAAGAGTTCGGAATTTTTTTACATATATGAAAACAAGGTTTATATTTCAGATTTTATTTAGAAATGCCACTTTATACTTAAATTATCTAAGAATTATAGATAGACGTAGCGATAGTATAGAACGTAAATTACATGAAGCAACACGCAATAGAGAACTAATTGAATTATTGGAATTAGAAAAATCTTTGGTGTTTTTTACTACCTCATTAAAGTCAAATGAGATTGTTTTGGAAAAGCTTTTAAAAACAACAGCAATTAAGAAATATCCAGAGGATGAAGATTTAATAGAAGATGTAATTATTGAGAATAAACAGGCTATTGAGATGGCTAATATATATAGTGGAATTCTAAATGGAACCATGGATACTTTTGCTTCGGTAATTTCTAATAACCAAAATAGTGTAATGAAATTTTTAGCAACGATTACAATTGTTCTTTCTTTACCAACCATGATTGCCAGTTTTTATGGTATGAATGTAAGTTCAGCAGGAATGCCTTTTGCAAACAATGATTATGGATTTTTAATTGTTATTGGATTTTCAGTAATTATATCAATGGTAGTAGCTTGGATATTTCGAAAAAATGATTTGTTTTAGAATTAAGATGATAGGAGATTTACATGAATTATTTATATAAATTGGAACAGAAATTTGGAAAGTATGCAATTAAGAACATATCATTAATTTTGGTTTGTTGTTATGCAGCAGGGTATATGATTGAAATGGTGAATCCTGACTTTTTGAATTATATTACTTTAAATCCTTATTTGATTATGCATGGTCAAGTATGGAGGTTAGTATCTTGGTTACTTGTTCCACCTAATCAATCTAATATATTGTTTGTAGCAATTATGTTGTTTTTTTACTATTCTATTGGAACAACATTAGAACGTACATGGGGAACTTTTCAATATAATTTATATTTGTTTGCCGGTTTGTTTTTTACGATTTTAGGTAGTTTTTTGTATATATTATTTGCTTCTATTGTATATCCACAAATTGACATAGAAGTTACTTCAAAAATTGTAGCAGTATTTTTTAGTACTTATTATGTTAATATGTCGATTTTTCTAGCATTTGCAGCTACATTTCCTGAGAATCAAGTATTGCTAATGTTTATTATTCCAATTAAAGTGAAGTGGCTTGGCATTGTATATGCAGTGGTATTGGTCTTTGATATGATTTCTAGTGCATCCAGTAGTCTTGGAGCAACACCTTTTGTTATCGCTTCTTCATTATTGAATTTCATTTTATTTTTCTTAACAACAAGGAATTATATTAAAATGAATAGAAATCAAAGAAAAAAACATCGCGAATTTAGGAAACATGTAAAGAAACAGAGTTATTCAAAGGTGGTTGGAATTACCAAACACAAATGTGCAGTTTGTGGTAGAACTGAGTTGGATGGGGATGATTTAGAATTTAGATTTTGCTCTAAGTGCAATGGAAATTATGAATATTGTCAAGATCATTTATATACCCATGTACATCGTGAATAGAAAAGTGAACAAAGCTTATATGGCGAAAAGGCGGATAGTTTGAATAAAACTTGCTTATACTTTCTATTTATGATATCATAAATAATTGTAATAGAGTAATTTACTTGAGTGAGCTTTCAGGAGCTCACTTTTATTAATGTTTGAAGGGAAGTGATTGTGTGGCCAAGCGTGATGATTATGAAAATAAGGCAATAAATCTTATTATGCCAATCATTGAAGCAAACCAATATGAACTTGTAGATTTAGAATATGTGAAAGAGGGTTCTTCAAAATATCTAAGGGCTTATATTGATAAGCCGGGAGGTGTTACTGTTGAAGATTGTACAGTGGTAAGTCGAGCATTCAGTGATAAACTAGATGAAGTTGATTTTATTGAGGAAGCATATATTTTAGAGGTTAGTTCACCGGGCCTTGGCAGACCGTTTAGGAAAGACAAGGACTTTGAGCGAAATATTGGCGAAGAAGTTGAGTTGAAGCTTTATCGAGCTGTAGACAAAATAAAGGAATATGTAGGTTTGTTAAAAGCTTATGATAAAAACACAGTTACTATTGAATTAGATGGCGGAAAAGAAATAATTTTAGAACGTCAAAATTTAGCAATCATTAGACAAACAGTCTATTTTTAAGGAGGATAATAAAAAAACATGAGCAGCGAATTAATTGAGGCACTAGATGCTTTGGAAAAGGAGAAAAACATTAGTAAAGAGACTTTGCTAGAAGCAATTGAGAATTCTTTACTTACTGCCTGTAAAAATCATTTTGGCAAAGCGGATAATTTTGTGGTTAAAATTGATAGCATAACAGGAGAATTTTCTGTAACGGCTGAAAAGGTGGTTGTGGAAGAAGTTGAAGATGATGTAATTGAAATGAGTCTTTCCAATGCAAAATTGATAAATTCTAAATATGATATCGGTGATATTATAAATGTGGATGTGCAGTCAAAAGAATTGGGACGTATTGCTATTCAAGTTGCGAAGAATGTAATCCTTCAAAAAATCAGAGAAGAAGAACGTAAGGTTTTATATGATGAGTATTATAGCAAAGAAAAAGATATTATTACTGGTGTGGTTCAAAGGTATGTTGGTAAAAATATTAGTATTAATTTAGGAAAAGCTGATGCTATTTTAAATGAAAACGAAATGGTAAAAGGTGAAATATACAAATCTAATGATCGTATTAAAGTATATGTATTAGAAGTAAAGGATGGAAATAAAGGTCCAAGAATTCTTGTATCTAGAACACATCCAGACCTTGTGAAAAGATTATTTGAAGCTGAAGTAACAGAAGTAAGAGATGGAACTGTTGAAATTAAAAATGTTGCCAGAGAAGCTGGGTCACGTACAAAGATTTCCGTATTCTCTTATGATGAAAATGTAGATGCCGTTGGAGCTTGTGTAGGTGTAAATGGCGCTAGAGTAAATGCAGTTGTAGATGAGTTGAATGGTGAAAAAATTGATATTATTACTTGGAGTGAAAATCCAGCAAATTTAATAGAAAATGCACTTAGTCCAGCAAAGGTTGTTTCTGTAGTTGCAAATGATGATGAGAAATCAGCACAAGTAATTGTTCCTGATTATCAATTATCTTTAGCAATTGGTCGAGAAGGACAAAATGCTAGACTTGCTGCAAAATTAACAGGATTTAGAATTGATATTAAAAGTGAATCTCAAGCTAGGGAATTAGGCTTGTTAGATGAATATTTTGAAGACGAAGAATTTCCTGAAGAGATAGAAGACGTTATAGATTCTGAAGAAATAATAGATGTTATAGATTCTGAAGAAATAACAGAAAATATTTAGGTGTAATATGAAAGTGACAAAGAAAATTCCACAACGAATATGCGTTGGTTGTGGCGGGAGCAAAGAAAAAAAACAGATGATCAGAGTTGTTAAGACAAGTGAAAATACAATTGTACTTGATAACACTGGAAAAAAGAATGGAAGAGGCGCTTATATTTGTAACAATGCAGAGTGCTTGGCCTTAGCTGTGAAGAACAAAGGACTTGAACGTTCTCTTAAGACATCCATTCCGAAACCTGTATATGATGAACTTTTAAAGGAGATGGAAAAATTTGAAACAAGATAGCATATTATCGTTGTTAGGACTTGCTCGTAGAGCAAGAAGTGTTGTCAGTGGAGAATTTTCCACGGAAAAAGCAATCAAAGAAGGAAAAGCTTGTCTGGTTGTAGTTGCAATAGATGCATCAGAAAATACAAAAAAGTTATTTGTCAATAAATGTACTTTTTATAAAATTCCAATTGAATTTTATTCAGATAAAGAAAGTATTGGACATGCTTTGGGTTATGATATAAGAACTTCTATTGCCGTAACAGATCAGGGATTTGCGAATGCTTTAATTAAAAAGTTCCAAACAAACTTAGGAGGTTAGTATTATCTACATGAGAATACATGAATTATCAAAAGAATTAGACGTGAGTAACAAACAAATTATTGAACTTTTATCAAAGAATAATACAGAGATTAAAAGTCATATGAGTTCTATATCAGAATCAGAAGTGAATTCTGCGAAAAAATATTTTTCGGGGAATAAAAAAACATCGTCTTCTGCGGAGAAGAAGCCAATAAACAAAGTGGAATCTAATACAGTGTCCCCAAATAAGACTGCAACAAATTCAGCAGATAAAGTGTCAAATGATGCAGACCAGGGAGACAAAAAGGCGAAAATTTCACATGTATATAATCCACAAAATAGTGGAAGAAAAGATGTAAGAGAACAAAGTAGACCAAATAATCGTCCGCAGGGAGATCGCCCAAGGAATAATAATAATGGAGCACCACAGGGAGATCGTCCAAGATATAACAACAATAATGGAGCACCACAGGGAGATCGTCCAAGATATAACAACAATAATGGAACATCACAGGGAGATCGTCCAAGATATAACAATAATAATGGAACATCACAGGGAGATCGTCCAAGATATAACAACAATAATGGAACATCACAGGGAGATCGTCCAAGATATAACAACAATAATGGAGCACCACAGGGAGATCGTCCAAG
>JBFHFI010000086.1:0-9672 GCA_041583675.1 Butyrivibrio sp.
ATTGCTCTCTTTTACTTCATCCAAAACTGCCTTTAGTCTTTCTTCAAAATCTCCTCTATATTTTGCTCCTGCTAACATAGCTCCCATATCCAAAGAAAATATAATTTTATCTTTTAAGCCTTCTGGAACATCTCCTCTCACAATTCTCTGAGCAAGACCTTCTGCTACTGCTGTTTTACCTACTCCTGGTTCCCCAATAAGCACTGGATTGTTTTTTGTTTTTCTAGATAAAATTCTAACAATATTTCTAATCTCTGTATCTCTTCCAATCACTGGATCTAATTGCTGTTGTTTTGCTTTTTTTACCAAATCAATTCCATATTTATCTAAAGTATCATATACAGCTTCCGGATTATCTGTGTCCACAGTTTTATTTCCTCTAACACCTGCTAAAACTTTTAAAAAATCATCTTTTTTAATCCCAAACTCTACAAGAAAACTTTTTATTTCTTTGTTTGGATATTTTAACATAGCTAGAAAAATATGTTCCACAGATACATATTGATCTTTCATATATAATGCTTGATCTTCCGCGGTAATCAGCACCTTATTTAAGGCTTGACTAATATGTAACTCATATTCTCCCGAAACTTTTGTTTTTTTATTTAACATCTCCTCTGAACGCTGTTTAATTAGCTCTATTGGCATTTCCATTTTTTCCAAAAGATTCAATATCAAACTATCTTCAATTCTTAATAATGCATATAATAAATGTTCTTGATCAACTTCCTGATTTTCATATTTATATGCCAATTTTTCACATTCTTCTAATGCAGCAATTGATTTTTGAGTGAATTTTTTTATATTCATAAAATTACCTCATATTTTTATTCCCTTTATATCTTGTTATATATGTACTATAACATATATTTTTAAAAACTTCAATATTTTATTTATTATTTTTCAAGTTACAAAAATAATTTTGAAAAATATGCTATACTATTTATATCAAGATATAAAGTGAACGTTTCCCTCGGAGCTAAGCTCCTGCGGCGGAATAGTAGGAGGCATATGATAGTCAAAGAACAAAACAAATGTTACATTATGGAGTATAATTTATTCACTTTAATTATTGAGCCTTGGGGTCATCATTCTTTAAGAATTCAAATGACAAAAGACAATGCAATAGATTTAAATAACTGGGCATTAATATCATCTCCTTCTGTAACTCAATCCAAACTAACGGTCCATAATAATATACTTAATGACACCGAGACTTCCAGTGTCATTATTTCAAATGGAAAAATTTCAGTCCATATTGATAATATGGGACAACTTTGTTTTTGTGATTCTGATAACAAACCTTTATTAGAAGAATATTCGTGCAATAATATTTTTCCTGAGATTGCATCCAAAGAATTATTTCCAATTCCCGGAACTTCTGATTATCAGTTAACTGCGCGATTCAAAGCTTATCCTAATGAAATGATTTTTGGCATGGGACAATACCAAGAACAGCTCTTAAATAAAAAAGGGGCTTGCCTAGAACTTTACCCTCGACATAATCAATCCAGTGTCCCTTTTTATATTTCAAACCGCGGGTTTGGATTTCTATGGAATAATCCAGCTATTGGAACAGTTTCTTTTGCTTCTAACAAAACCGAATGGTTTGCAAAAAGCACCAAAAAACTTGATTATTTTATTACCGCCGGAGATTCTCCTTCTGAAATATTAGAAAATTACGCAAAAGCGACTGGTTATCCACTTTCTGTCCCAGAAAAAAATATTAATATTTGGCAATATCTTCCAAAAAATTCAATTCCCAATAATTTAACCCGTTTTATAAAATCCCAAAAAAATCTTGATTTGCCTAATAGTGCAATTGTATCTGACTCAATCCAACAACCCTCTTTACTGGAAAATTCATATGCAATTTCCTTAAATCCCATTCAAAAAATACAAGATTCAGAATTTAAAGAACTACATAATCAGGCTTATCTAATTCCCCAAAATTGTTTTTCAAAATCCTTTTATTCTAACTCTTTAAATTCTAATATTTTAGATATCACAAATCCCAAAGCACAAAAAATCCTTTGGTCCTTATGTAAAACAAATTATTATAATCAGGGTATTCACTTTTTTTATCTTAACCAAATCACCCCACTCTTTCATCCAAACCACCTTGATTTTCTAAAATATGATATTGGTCCAGCTCTACAATGCCATAATATATACCCATTAATATACGCACAAATCTTTTATGAGGGCTTATCTTCTAATGGAGAATATGAAATTATGAATTTTATAGATAGTGCATGGGCTGGAATTCAAAAATATGGAGCAGTTCTCTACACTACACCTACTTGTTTTACGTTTCAGACCTTACGAGATCAATTACAATCAGGCCTCTCTCTCGGTATGTCTGGAATTCCTCTATGGGTCAATTCTTTTAATCATTCCCTTGATTATGATTATCATGACCCTGATTTTCAAGAGCTGTTTGTTAGATGGTTTCAATTGAGTATATTTTGTCCATTTATTCTCCTACAAACAACACAAACTGTTTCAGAAAATTCTGACTCCAACTTATCTCAAACGCATATATTCTCTAATCTTAGTGCTATAAATAATGCCATTATCAAAAAATTTATTTTAATAAGAAAATATCTTCACAAATATATTTTAAACTGTATGGAAGAGACTCATTTACATGGCACACCAATTATGAGACCATTATTTTATGATTTTCCAAATGATTCTGATTCTTGGATTTATGATAATGAATATATGTTTGGTCCTGACCTATTAATTGCACCTATTATGGATCCTAATTCTTTTAGTCGTTCTGTATATCTGCCAGCTGGCACATCCTGGACAGATGCCCTAACAGGAAAAGAATTCAAAGGGGCACAAAATGTAATTGTAGATGCACCTCTAGATATTATTCCAGTGTTTATAAAACAAGATTCTCCTTACTCCATCTATTAAATAAAGCGCCCTCTAAGAAGGCGCTTTATTATTTATCTCCAATCATTTTTCTTTCCATTTTTTTGCTAATACCTCTCGCAAATAAACTAAAACACAATACTAATAATATTAAAACTGCTGATGATAAATTCGCTATTTGTGCTGCATTTGGTATAATCGCTTCTGTCCTAGATGCCCAGATATGAAGTGCTAATGTCTCCCCTGGTCGAAACGGATTAAAAGGACATCTTGCAGATGTTAAATCCCATTCTCCCCATCTTATATCTGTACTCATTCCCGCCGTATATAACAAAGCTGCTGCCTCACCAAACCCTCTTCCTGCTGCAAGAATAATTCCAGTAATAATTCTTGGAATACAAGCAGGAAGTAATACTTTTACCAGGGTTTGCCATCTAGTAGCTCCCAGAGCATAGCTTCCTTCTTTATATCCTTCTGGTAAATCTTTAATCGCATCTTCCGTTACTGTAACAATTAAAGGTAAACTTAAAATGGAAACAGCTAGTGCTCCTGCAAACAAATTCCAACTTGCTCCTGTCATAACAATAAAAACTAGATAGCCAAACAATCCAACTACAATAGATGGCAAAGATGATAATGTTTCAATCGATATTCTAAGAAATTTAACAACGACTCCTTCTTTTGCATATACCCCCATATATATTCCAGAAGCCACTCCTATGGGAACACTAATCAATAATGCTAAAAACACCAAATAAATAGTATTAAACAATTGATTCCCTATCCCTGTTTTATCAAATGCCAATAAACTAATATCAAAATCTTTAAACCCTTTTATTAATATATATATTAAAAAAGAAAACAAAAGCGCAAATACTAATACCACACTGAGATAAAATATACTATTCATAATTTGATTGCTGATTTTTTTTCGCATATTATAATTCATCTTTTTTTACGCCTCCCTCTACTTGAAATAAAATGTATACTAATAATTGCAATAAATGAAATTAAAAAAAGTAACAAAGCCATTGTCCATAAGGCTAAATTATATTCTCCACCTTCTGCTGCGCCTCCCATGTCTGATGCAATTGCAGATGTAAGATTAATCGTTGGCGAAAAGATATTATCTGGAAACCAACGCATTTTTCCAATTACCATTGCTACCGCGAGTGCTTCTCCAATTGCTCTTGTCAATCCCAGAATAACCCCTGTAAAAATACCTGTTTTTGCTGAAGGAATAATTACTTTATAGATTGTTTGCCAACGTGTAGCTCCTAATGCATAAGAAGCTTCTTTATATTCCTCTGATACACTTTTAATTGCATCTGATGCAACACTTGTCACAGATGGAAAAATCATAACTGCTAGAACAATTCCTGCAGCTAAAACCGAAAATCCATAAGGTAGGTCAAAAATCTTTTGAATAAAATGGACCAAAACTGTTAATCCAACCCAACCATATACAACGGATGGAATTCCTACAAAAATTTCAATTGCTGGTTGTAAAAAAGCATCCCCAAACTTTGGCTGAATCTCCGTAATGAAAATTGCAACCAACAAACTAAAAGGTACAGCTATGGCAAGTGCCAATCCACAGGTTACCAAAGAACCATATATGTATACTGCAGATCCCACACTTCCTCCACCAGTAAACCCATCCTGTGGTGACCAATCTGATGAAAATAAAAATTCCCATACTGTATGATTGTATTTTGTAAATGTCCCTAATCCCTTGTATAATAAAAAAACTCCGATTGCTAATGTAATAAATATTACTACAACCCCGCATATCGAAACAATAACTCTTCCCAAATATTCATCTTTTATTTTTTTAGAATTGAGCAATTTTAATCACTTCCTCTCAAAAACTATCAGGCAGAATAACTCTGCCTGATAGTCTAAACTTACTTTATTCTAATAAATTCTTATCTTGTTACTTCCATTTTTGAAGAAACTCCATATCCCATTCCTTCAATATACTCAGAATATTCATCTGACATCATGTAATCAATAAATGCTTGTGCAACTTCTGTTGCCTCTCCAAGTGTGTACATATGCTCATATCCCCATACTGGATAAGTTCCATTGTATGTGTTCTCAAGTGTTGGTTCAACACCATCTATTGCAATTGTACTAACAGTATCATTATTAATTAAATATGATAAAGCAACATATCCAATTGCTCCTGCTTGTGTAGAAACTGTTTGAAGAAGAGTCCCTGAATCGTCTGTCTCTAATGCTGCATTTGCTGCCTCTTCATTTCCATCAAGTGCATATTCTGTAAATAAAGCTCTTGTTCCTGAAGTAGTAGGACGCGTTACAAGTACAATTGCTTCGTCTGGGCCACCAACTTCTGACCAATTTGTAATTTGCGCAGTAAAAATATCAATTAACTGTTGTTTCGTTAGACTTTCTACTGTTTCTGCAACATCATTATTTACAATTGGAGCCATTGCAACAACACAAACTTGATGATCAACAAGTGACTCTGCCTGTTCTGCTTCTAATTTTGCTTCTGCAAAAACATCAGAATTTCCAATATCAACTGTTCCGTCTGCTACTTGTTTTAATCCTTCTCCTGATCCTCCACCGTTTAATGTGATAGAAACATCTGGATTTAATTCTTGAAATTTATCAGCTGCTGCTTGAGCTAAAGGCAAAAGTGCTGATGAACCAGATCCTGTAATGCTACCTTCAAGCATTGCCTCTGTTGTTGCCTCTGCTGTTGTTTCTGTATTATCTGCTGTATCTGCAACTGTTGTAGTTGTCGTATCCTCAGTTGCTGACTCTGATGAACAGCCCACCATACCAAATACCATTGTCATTGCCAACATAATTGCCAATATTCTTTTAAAATTTTTCATTGTGTCCTCCTCTTGTTTTGTTTAAGATTGTTCTTCAATCCATGATTGGAATTATAGTCCCCTTTTTGTAAAATCAACTAGCATTCTCTTGTAATTTAATTGTAAAAAATAAATGTAATTTTTCATACAACTCGAAAATTATTGTAATTTTAAACAAAAAAACCTTACAGATCATATCAATTATGGATTCTGTAAGGATTTTAAATTTATTTTATTTTTCATTCTAGCTTTATATAATAGCTTCATATCTCAATCTAATTCTTGGCAATTCTTTTATTGTGTAATAATAATTTTCCTGCCAATCAGGCCCTTGTGTTGCATCATTTTCTCCAGTTGCAGGTGGTGCAAATATATTCATGGAAATTATTGTTTTTCCCTGAATTGAATGATTAAAAAAAGCCGGCATAAAATCTATAAACTTAACCCCTGGTGCTTTATAAAACCATCTTCCATGTAATTCTATCATCAGATTAGCATGTTGTAACTCGCCATCAAAATAGCCCTCTGCAAAAACAGGCATTCCTTCCAAATCAAGCTTTATACTCATTCCCTGTGAATCTTCAGAACCTCCCCATCTTAATTGAATAGGGAGTTCTTTTTTTTCTTGCATTTCAATTTCCGGAGAGAAAAACGGATCTTGAATAATATCTCTGTAAGCTGACAATACTGGTTGCTCAATGCCAACTTCTGAATTATTAGTATCTGTAATTTCTAGTCCCAGCCTTCCATCATCTCTAAATTGGTAAAAAGTAAATCCACTAAACCATCTTTCAGGATCCTCTTTTATTAGTTTACAAAATTCCTGAACCATCTCTAACTGCTTAAAGGGTCCCGTTACATCTCCATCTGCATTCATCTCTGACATAAGCATTGGTTTGGATTCTCCACCATTTAAATATCGAAACCTTTTATAACTGTTTTTCGTTAACTGATATATATACTCTGGAGAATCTAATTTATGTTGATGATTCTCTTTTTCTGCCACTTCATAAGGCCAACCCCAATTAAGAGCCATATATTTATCCACGGACCATATATCTGCCGCTTTTACAGCTTCGGTAAACTCTTTTTCTTTTTCAATCTCAATATCTTTTTCAGATTTTACACCGTCAATGCAAATAATTGTTCGCACATTGGGAGCTTCTTTTTTTATAATTTTATGAAATCTCACAAAAAAATCTGCAACTTCTTGATAAGATGCTCTCTTATTAAATGAAAACCATTCTCCTGTTGCCTCATGATTTAATCTAAGCATAATTCTACCAAATGTTGACAAATCTTTGGCTATTGCAATAATCTGTTGGTCCGTCACTTTAGGATCACAGGTTAATGTTAAAATAATATCCTGTCCATGCCTTCTAATATCTCTCATACATGTAAAAGGTTCTCCCTTTGTATCCCCTTGCATACCACCTGTATATGGAAAATAATCATCATATGGATAATCCCATGCAAAAGATATTTCAGAATCCGCAAATACATCAGAGGCTCTTTGAGGCCAAGTTTTCTCAAAAGGATAATAACAATACATTAAATTTATTGCTCTATGAGGTCGTCCCATTTTCTGTAATATATAATCTTGATTCACATAGAATCCTCTTTCACTTCCATCTCCTAAATCAACTGCAAACTTAGCAGGCTTCAAATGAATCATATTTATTTCGCTCATTACAATCCTCCATTATTATAAATTTTCAAATTTATTTACACCTTGTTTAACCAACATATTATAGCAAACTAAACATAATATTCCTAGTATCATTCCTATTCCCAATGCCATCCATTCATCACTTATATTCATATCACTTATAAAATAATATAGGATTCCAATAGATGCTATTAAAACAATTGATACCACCATTGTCAATAACACTGACATACTTTGTTTTACTGCAACTGTATCATCCACCCACTCTAATTTTGGTAAATACACATTTGCGATTACTCCAACAATTGCCACAAATAATATTGATAAAATTGGAATTAAAATTATAAATACAATCATAATATCCCTAATATCAAATACCCATATACAAACAATGGAAATCAAAATAGAAAATGGAGTACAAATCATTATATGTGCCTTTACTTTTGAAAGTAATATAGCTTTGGATTCAATTGGTAAACTTCTTGTAATCCATAATGCATCACCTTCCAACGAAATGGACGGAGCTGAAACCATGTTAAATAAATTCAAAACTAAAATTGCAAATACAATTAATATTTCTATATGTTCCTGAATATATGGCGCTAATACAAGAATTTCCTGAAATCTATTCCCTCTCACCATCAAATAAATACTCAAACCAAACATCACAATTAATCCAAAACCAGCATTTAACATATATGGTGCACTGGAAAAAAATCTACCACATTCCTTATTAAGTAATGCTTTTTTCATATTATTCGTTTTAATTGTCTTGCGTGAATAAGCTTTTCTTTTTACCCCTTTATTGGCTCCTACAACTTTTAAATATGTGATAGAAATCAAATAAATACTCAATGTAAAAGGAATAATTGCAATTAACATAAATATTAATATAGCAATTATATCCTTATTTACGATTCCAACCCCTCCACAATAAAATGGATACATATATTTTTTCACACTCAATGCAATAGATTCTCCTTGATAAATAACCAATGCCAAGGCTCCCTGAATTTTATTAATAAATGCAAAATATCCCACCATAATAGCAACAGAAATAATAGTAGTAAAGGTTGATTTATTTTTAAACTTAGAAGATATCATTGCAAATATCCATCCAAAAAAAGTGGATAATGTTGATGTCATTACTATAATCCCCATTAATTCAATAAAATATATTATAATTTGTATCGGAGAAAGTGGTCTTTCCATTATAAATACCACCAGTAAAATAACACCAAAAATAATATCCTCTACCAAATCAATAACCAGAAGAGAAATAATTCTAGATGTAATAATATATTTTACAGGAATTGGCATGGATAACAAAAGCTCATTATCTTTTGCTTCAAATATTTGTGATTGCGCTGCAAATACTGTTGTTACAAATCCAATGGTAATTAAGAAAAAAAACATCAAAGAAAAATATAACCAACTATATTCCGTATTGGCCAAAGCGCTTGCAATATTTTTAAACATGGATCCTATCATAAATGTCATAGCAACCAAAGCATAAAGTAAAGCAGCATAAATAAATATTGTCATTCCTTTTTTAGGTTTTTTATCTCCTTTTCCAACAGAAGAAAAAACAGATTTAAGTCTTATTTTGACTAAACTCCAAAGCATTATTTATCCTCCATATCAAGAAACACTTGTTCCAAAGAAGTATCTCCCTTTACTGTATTCATATCTCCTGATGCAACTAATTTACCATTTTTTATAATAGCCACTTTATCACATAATTTTTCAGCTACTTCTAGTACATGTGTAGAAAAGAAAATAGCGCCTCCATTATCACACACTGCTCTCATTTGTTGTTTTAATAAATGACTTGCTTTTGGATCCAATCCTACAAATGGTTCATCCATAAGAATTAATTTAGGATGATGCATAAACCCAGCTATAATTGCTAGTTTTTGTTTCATTCCATGTGAATATGCACTAATTGGAGAAGATAAATCATTTATAATCTCATAATTTCGAGCCATTTCTTCTATATATTCCATTCTCTCATTTTTATTAACTTTATACATATCTGCAATAAAATTCAAATATTTAATTCCTGTCATAAAAGTATATAAATCTGGATTATCTGGTATATATGACATTCTTTTTTTACACTCTACTGGCTGTTCTTTAATGGAAATTCCGTCTATTAGTATTTCTCCTTGTGTAAATGTCATGATTCCAGCACAAGCTTTTAATGTTGTTGTCTTTCCCGCTCCATTATGTCCAATAAACCCATAAATCTCCCCAGGTTTAATATGAATG
>JBFHFI010000087.1:0-9608 GCA_041583675.1 Butyrivibrio sp.
AAGTTTGCTGAAGGCAATGGAGTTTTCATTGAGGTTCTTATTGAGATGCTAAAAGAGCAGAAGATCTTAGATAAAGTTAAGCTCTCTTCTTTATTCGCAAATGAGCCAGATAAATGTCTGTCTCTTTTAGATTAAGAAATGAACTGTTAATGATAAAGATAGGTTAATTTATCAAGCTGATTTAGAAAATTAAAAAAGTTGTTCATTTTTATTGTTCATTTTTATTTTTAACAAGAATTACCATCTGGAGTTAAATATCTGGATGGTATATTTTTGTTGTTTATTCTAGCTCATTTGTTATTAAAATTAGCTAAATTTATTATTTTAGTCAGAAATAATGAATGTAGCTCATAAAGTATTTGACGTTTAAATAAAAAGCCAATGTAATAAATTTAAACTGATTGTGTATATAATTTACACAAATCTATGTTTTAGGAGAAATAAAAATGTTAATTGACTTTACTATTCAAAATTATCTTTCATTTAAAGATAAAAAACTTTTAGTTTTTTATGTAATTCTAGGAATGTAGAAGATGATAAAAAATTGTTATCAATCGATGAGGGTACATACAAGTTATATACAACTTCAGTTATCCTTGGTCCAAATGCTTCAGGTAAAACAAACTTCTTGAAAGCTTTATCAGATTTTAAATTGTTTGTGACCAAATCCAACAATTTTGAAGTTGGTAAAAAAATTCCTTATTACAAACCCTTCAAACTAAATACAGATACAATTAATAGTCCAACTATATTTGATATTGAATTCGTTGAAAACAATGACCATTATTCATACATCGTGGAGTTTGACGAAGATAAAGTTATTTCAGAAACTCTTTACATTTTTACAAAAAAGAAAAAATTGGCTAAATCACTATTATTTGAAAGAAAAGAGCAAAGTGTTAATTATGGAAATAAGTTCAAAGGAAATAAAGCAGTTTTTAATACTGTTTTGTTACCTAATAAATTGCTACTGTCTATTGTTGGAAATTCAAATAATGAAATTTTGGATTCTGCATATAGCTTCTTCTCTGAAGGGTTGAATACAGATTTCCCTTATCAAAAAAACAATATTTTATTTAGTAAATATGCTACTGCATTGCTTGCTAAAAAAGGTTTAGATTTAAAAGACCTTACTTTAGAAATGTTGAGGGCTGCTGATCTTCAAATAAACGATATTGAGTATAAAAAAGATGAATATAAAGGAACTTTGGAGCTGTTTAGTACTGAACCTTACTTCAAACATAATATTTATTATAATGACTACAACAAACAAAATGAAGTTAGTTTTAATTTATATGATGAGGAGTCAGCAGGTTCAAACAAGCTTTTTGAATTAGCAAGTATTATTTTGTTGGCTTTAATCAGCGGCAGCGTTTTGGTAATTGATGAATTAAGCAGCTGTTTTCACCCCAAAATTGAATTGTTTCTTGTTGATTTATTTTTAGATAAAGAGATAAATATAAATGGTGCCCAATTGCTATTCAATACACACAATATAAACATAATTGATAATAATAGATTTACAAGAGAACAGGTTTGGTTTACAGACAGAAATAGATATGGAGAGAGTGATTTATTTTGTTTAGACGAGTTTGATAAGAACCTTATAAGAGATTATGCAAATTATGGAAAGAGCTATTCTGATAACAGACTTGGCGCTTTACCAACCCCATGTTTTAAATCTTTTAAAGAGGCGGTTAGAGCTTTTTATGCCAAAGAAAAGAAATTGAACGGGGAGTAGAAGATGCAAAAAAAGGATATATATTGTATGTGAAGGATTTGAAGGTAAATAGGAATATGCTTATCGTTAGGAATTGTTATTTTATTATTCAGCTGCAACCAGACTCCTTTCGTTCATATCACCGATACAAAGCTGCTTTACTTGAGTAACCTGGTTTATATATTACAGCTGTTATTGACTCTTATCATTCAAATTTATTTAACGCTAAATATTGTTCTTCTTTTGTATGGAAATTTGCAACCTATCTTTTTTATTCTTAAGAAACGGTCTTTCTTTATAACAGGATATCCATTCAATGTGTTAATGAAAATTTTAATTTCTTAATTAAGTATATATCGGATTTTTAAAATTTAGAACTTACCTTAGCACTTAAATAATGCTTGAGGTAAGTTCTATTGTTCTTTATTTTTAGACTATCTTATATCAAATATACTTCTAACTTTAAGATTTTTTAAAGAGCCATTTTGAATTTCAACAAATCTTTCTCCTTTCTCCATGTCGAAGAAATTATCTTCTAATATGAAATCTGAATCATCACTGTATATTTCAACATATTTAGCAAAGCAATCTGATTTTACAACAATTTTATTATCAACAATTTTACATGTCAATTTTGGATCCCTAAAGTTGTAATGTTTCGGATTTGTAAATAAAACAGAGTCTCTTGTAACAACATGTCCGTCCTGTATAAATTCAAACCAAAGATGATTTTCTTGTATTTCTGTACGATTGAAATCTAAATATTGTATCCATTTTGATTCTAGAGGTCCGACTTCAATATTTTTCTCACCTGCTTCAATGATTGAAGAATCTGAAGATCGTAAAGACCACTTTAATAGACCTTTATTTGAAGTTCTCATTTCATTAGAAATATTGAATCTTGCTGTTGTTTCAATGGGTTTTTCATTTTCCAAAACGATATCTGTAATTTGATCTCTCTCGCCATTTTCTTCACAACTTATGAGAAGAGGAGAGTAAAATCTTTTTGCTACATACTGGAGAGCTTTCCATCTTCCAAAGTAATCAATAGAAGCCCAAGAAGCTACTGGCCATATGTCATTCAACTGCCAATAAACACTCCCCATACATATACCTCTATTCCGTCTCCAATGTTCCACACCATATTTTATAGATTCTGCTTGTAATAATTGAGATGCATAAACAAGTGTAGGTAGATCTTTTGGGTACAAAAATGTCTTAGATAGATATGTTAAAATTAAACCATTGGCACCAGGATTTCTCTGATGTCTTTCCATAACTCTAGTGAAGATGTTTCTATCTTTTGGTAGAGTATAGGTTTCAATGGTCTTCATTTCAGGAAAAGATTGAAATCCAAATTCTGAAACATATCTAAATTTAAATTTTCTATACTCTGTAAAGGGCTTTTGACCATGCCATACATCCCAATAATGAGCATCACCTCGATTTGGATCTGTAGGATCATCAAAACTGCCACCTGAGGAAGGTGATGATGGCCAATAGGGGGTAACTGTATCATATTGTTTTAAAGTTTTAGGAATGATATATTCATACATTTTGATATAATCAGCTCTTGTTTTTTCGTTGCTATCATATTTTCCTGTGATTTCAAATTGTTCCATTTCGTTATTACCACACCACAATCCAAGTGATGGATGGTGCATGATTCTTTTAACATTTTGTTCAATTTCTTTTTTAATATTATCTTCAAATTCGTCATCAAGAGGATAATTTGCACATGCAAACATGAAATCTTGCCACACAACCAAACCATATTCATCGCAAGCATCAAAGAAATCATCTGAAGGGTAGTATCCTCCTCCCCAAATTCTTATCACATTGAAATTTGATTGTTTGCATTGTAAAAGAAGATTTCTGGTTTTTTCATCAGTGATTCTAGAGAGAATAATATCTTCAGGAATATAATCTGCACCCATAGCAAAGAAATCGACACCATTAACACAGTGAGAGAAACTTTCCCCCCATTCATCTTTTTTTTGTGTTAATGTTAGAGTTCTAAGACCTATTTTTTTTGTATTGGAGTCAACGACTATACCATTTTCAATTAATGTAACTCTAACTTTATACAGAGGCTGTTGACCAAGTCCATTTGGCCACCAAATTCTAGGATTTTTTATGATATATGATTTATTATTTTCAATAATGTTTTTGTTTCCTGTCGGATCTTCTAATTCAATTATTACATTTGCTGATTTACTCTGATCAACTTTAATTTTTATTGATACATCGTTATTTCTATGATTTTGACTGATATTTACATCTTTGATATAAGATGAATCTATACCAATTAACTCAATATCCTTCCAAATACCTGCATCTGGAAGTCTTGGTCCCCAATCCCAACCGAACATACAATGTGCTTTTCTTAGATGTGGAAAACCTCTCATTGAATGTATACTACCACCAACATGATTTTTATCATCCATATCACGAATATAATTTACACTTGATGGGAAAAAAATCTCTATTTTATTCTTTCCTTCTTGTAAAACCTTTTTAACATCAAACTCCCATGAGCGAAACATATTGAAAGCTGATCCAATCTCTTTATCATTTATTCTAATGGTGCAGAGAGTATCTAATCCATGGCATTTAAGAATGATTTCGTTGCATTCTATAAGATTTTTTTCTATTGTAAAATCTCTAGAGAAACTATAATCTTTTTTCATTAATTCTAATGATGGTAATTCATTTTCTCTATAGAATGGATCTTCCATTTTATTGCTATTAAGTAAGAATGAATAGACAGATCCTGGAACCTGACCTTCAACACAATTTAATTTATCATCTGAAGAGGACATTTTCCATTTTCCATTTAGATTTAAATTTTTCATTTATTTTCCTTTATTTTAAATTAGCCTTTGACAGCACCTGCTACCATTCCATCCATTATTTTTCTGCTAAAAATTGAATATAGAATAAGAGTTGGTAATGTTGCAATTATCATTGCAGCCATAAGTATTGGATAGTTAGTGGTGAAAGAACCTTGGAAAAGAGCAAGACCCAATGGCACGGTTCTCATTTTTTCACCGGTTGTAAGAATCAATGCGAAACTGAATTCATTCCAACAAAAAAAGAACGAAATAATCCCAACAGTTATAAGAACTGATTTTGCCATCGGAAGAATTATATTGAACAAAGTTTTTGTAAATGATGCACCATCAATGGATGCAGCATCTTCCATTTCAAAAGGAATGCTATGTATGTAACTTTCAACTAAATAGATACCAATAGGTAATTGGAAGCAAATGTATGGAAGAATTAAGGCAAAAAGATGATCATTAAAATGCAATTTTGAAAAAATAACATACATAGGAACCATCAAAGAATGAACAGGAACTAACATACCTAATAAGAACAAACTGAATAGTATTTTTTTCCCTTTAAAATTAAAGCGTGATAAAAAATACCCTATTATAAAACTAAACAGTACAATCAATAGAACAGAACTTACTGAAACAATAATAGAATTTAAAATATACCTTGGCATATTACTTGTTTGCATTACTTGCAAATAATTCTGAAAAGTAGGGCTAGTTGGTAAAGAAAAATTATTGACATCAAATTCTGATTGTGTTTTCAAACTTGAATAAAACAACCAAATAATAGGGAATATACAACCTAAAGAAGATATCAATACATAGATATTCATAAAAACTCGACTAAAACGAGTTCCAAATTTAGCTTTTTCTTGTATCATTTTATTAATTCTCCTCTTTTGATGAAGTGATCTTTCTTACAATCAAGGTGATACCAACACTGAGAACTAAAATCCCAATAGATAAAGTACTACCGTAACCCATTTTGTATCTTATGAATGATGTCTTATAAGCATAAAGAGCCATAACCATTGTTGAAGAGCCTGGCCCACCATTTGTCATTACATAAATATGATCAAATACTTTCATATTACCTGCTATACACAAAGTCAAACACACAATTAATGTATTTCTTAGCATAGGAAGAATGATCTTATGTAGACGTTGTGCAGCTGAGGCTCCATCAATTTCTGCCATTTCGATAATGGATTTATCAATTGCTGTAAGTCCTGCTAGTAATATTATTAAAAAGTATCCAATGTTTTTCCAAATAAGAGGAATTGATACCAATATCAAAGCTATTTTACTGTTGCTGAGCCATGGTTGTATTAGGTTATCTAGCCCAATAAATTTTAGAAATGTATTTATAAGACCATAGTTGTAATCATAAAGCATTGACCATATATAACCAACAACAACTGCAGAAAGAATAACAGGGAAGTAACTAACCGCTAGGTGGAATTTTTTTGCTTTGACATAACGAGAATCTATAATTAATGCCAATATCAAGGCCAATCCGATTTGTCCTACTACACAAATCACTGTAATTATTAGATTATTCACAAATGATTTCCAAAAGGAAATATCTTGGACAAGTTTTATATAATTGTTAACACCAATAAAAGTTTTGTTGGGACCACCATTCCAAGAGAAGAAGCTATAGTATAATGCTCCAAGAATTGGAATTACCACTATAAAACAATAAACTATTATAGGTACAATAAGATATTTAATAAATATTGCATTTTTAGGTTTTTTCAATGAGTTCAATTAAAAGCTCCTTAAGATAGAGTCTTCAGCTAAATATAAATTCTAAAGCTGAAAACTCTTCTAATTTATTTTGATAAATTTATACTAATTATCTTCATATTCTGATTGAACTAACTTAGCAGCTTTTTCTGGAGTTGTTCTTCCTGCAAGCAGTTCAACAAATTCATCATTCATTGTAGCTATAACTGATGCATTCATATTGGCATCCCAAATTGGTACAGAACTAGTTGAATTTGAAACAAATTCAATATATTTCTGATGGAAGTCATCAATGTTAACATCTTCACTTGGAGTACTCTTACAGGTACTAACAAGTCCAATATCAGTTAATTTCTGTGATAATTCAGGTCCTGAAGCATATAAAACTAAATTCTCTGCTGCTTTAAGTTTCTCGCCTGTAAGTTTGCTATTAACAGCTAAGAACCAACCACAACCGGAAGCAATACTTGATGCATCTCCTTTACCATCTTCAATTGTAGGTAAATATGCAAATCCAATATTGTCCATCATTTCCTCTGTTGCTGTTGATGCCACATATTCGACATTCCAATATCCATCAATGAAAGTTGCGGCTTTTCCTTGCAAGAACTGTGAAGAAGCCTGTTGATGTCCAATTACTGCGTAGTCAGGATTGAAAGCTCCACTTTTGCCAATATCTTCAGTTAACTTACAAAGTTTGATAAAGCTTGGATCAGAGAAATTTGCTTTTCCATCATTTGCGATAATACTATTTACCCAATCAACACCAGCTACACGAGGACCTAGTGCTGAAATCCATGAAGAGTTATATTGCCATTTGGAATTATTTCCGAATGAAATTGTATTGACACCTAATTCTTTAAATTTAGGAATGGCTTCAAAAATTTCTTCCCAAGTCTTTGGGAACTCAGAATAACCTGCTTGCTTCCATAATGCTTTGTTGTAGTAAACAATTGTAGTTGCAGAATACTGCATTGGAACGCCATAAATTTTACCATCTTTTGTTATTGGTGTGAACAAGCCATCACGATATTCATCCTTCCATTCACAATTATCAACAGCAGAACTTATATCTGCGATTAGGCCATTCTCTGTAAAGTTTTTGACCCAAGAACCTTTGACCATGAAAACATCAGGAAGATCATTTGCTGTAGCTAATGCCTGCATTTTTGTTTCATAATCATTAATCTGTAATTCTGTTATGTTAAGATTTAATGTGTCAGAATTATTTTCTCCATATTCCAGAATGGTCTCTCTTGGAACTTTTCTGGTATTATCACTTGCAGATTCTTGTGATGTATAATAGTGCATTACACTTAAAGACATCTTATCATCTTTTTGTGATGATTCTTTGTTACCATTTGCAAAAACAGATGATGAAAGAGCAATTGTTGTAATTAAGACTAAGCCTAATATCCTTTTAATCATGTTATACCTCCTAATTGGAAAACACTTTTTTGATTTAACTTAGAAAATCATCTTACTTTGAAAGAACCAATTCTAAATTTTTATCTAATACTATAAGAGAAATGAATGTTTGTAAATAAAAAAATGAATTTTCTTTTTATGAAATGAATATTTTTTCCAAATATTTATGCAAGGTGATTTTTTATGAAGAAATATATAAATATTTAAATTTCATATTATTCATTGCTGGTTGATTTTTTCAAATATTGAGGTATACTTAACAAAAAAAGGAGTCCATGTGGATATCAGTGCTATTTATCAAATAAAATCTTTTTACAAAGAATTCAGTCCAAAAGAAAAAAAAATTGCGGACTTTATAATTGAAAATCCTATGTTACCTGTTGATTTAAGTATAGATCAATTGAGTAAACGAATTGGCATAAGTGAATCCACCGTCGTCCGTTTTGTACAGAAGCTAAATTTTGCAGGATATAAACAATTTAGAATAAGTCTAGCAAGAGAAACTGTACCTGTAGATATGAAGCCAATTAAACAAGGTCTAGATTCTGTTGAAGTTGCTTTATCAAGTGCAAAAGGGTGTTTTGATGAGACTTTTACGCAATTAAATCATTCTTGCATTAAAGATGCCGGCAAATTGATTTCACAATCAAAGAACTTCTTTATTGCTGGGTTAGGAGGATCTGGAATTATTGCTTCTGATATGTACCATCGCTTTGTTGGTACTGATGTTAGTTGTCATTTTTCAAATGAATTTCATACCCAACTTATGTTAGCAGCAAAGTCTAATGAAGATGATGTTGCATTGGTAATCTCTCATACTGGAATTGATTTGGATGCAATCGCAATTGCTGAAGAGTTTAAAAGTCATGGTTGCAAATTAATTGTTATAACAAATCATCCATTATCACCTATAGCGCAACTTGCAGATATTAAAATCTTAGTTAAAAATACTCAAACCAGTCCAATTGCTGAATTATTTTCAGAAAGAATTGCAACTTTAGTGATTACCGATGCTCTATATATTGAGGTCATTTCTCATAAAACAAAAGAAGAGCAAGAAGTGATCAAAAGAGTGAGAAATGTAATTGCAACTAGAAGAATGTAACTTTGCTAAATAATTTGATTTATTAAGTAAATTACTGAGAATATCTTCATGCTATTTTATGTAATACTATAATATTTCTAAATTAGCTAAATAACAAGATGTAGTCATTAAAATGTAATAAATGAAATAAACATTGCATCTTTTGGTATCCTGTTGCATAATGCGTCCATGCAAAACAATGGAGAACTAAAATTTTTAGATAAATATAAGATAAAGATCAATGAAGAGAAGGATGAATTATTCTACTACTTTTATTACGATGAAAGAAATTATGAGATAAATAAATTCTTCCAACACACTCATAACTTCTATGAAATATATATCTCTCTTGAAGATAATATATCTCAAATCATAGAAGGTAGGTATTTTGATTTAAATAAATATGACATGGTCTTACTCAAACCTTTGAGAATGCACAAATCTGTTTATCATCCAGGAACTCAAAGCAGAAGAATTTTGATCAACTTCAGCATACCTCAAACTATGTTTGGATTATCTGGTGATCTTAAAAAAATTCTCTCAATTTTCAATGCAGATGTTCCTATCTTGAGATTCTCACCAACTATCAGAATACAGATGACAACTCTGTTGAATGAGATATATTCAATTCATTCAAACAGAATCAGCAACAATAGATTGTTGATTCATGCTAAATTCCTTGAGTTTTTATATCTTCTATATTTCAACAAAGAGAAAAATATATTTGCTGATGAGCAGACAGGAAACTCCATCACTCAAAAAATCTACAGTGTCTCAAGTTATATCC